>CAIYQH010000620.1 GCA_903928285.1 uncultured Bacteroidales bacterium | reverse complement strand
CGCAACCTGAAGGAGTTGATGCTTGCGGCAACATTACCGTAAAATTCCCCCTCGATGACGCCGGAGGTTTTTGCTTTGAAGATGTCGGGCCCGGTAATGGTGCCGGTAAGCCGCGTGAGGATACTGAGTATGTCAAAGGTTCCCTTTGCATTGATATCCTTGCCATTGGCGTCGGGTTTTACCACGTCGGGATAAAACAGCCAGTCGCCGTCGCGGGTCATCACGGTTTGACGGGAATCGTAAAACATGTCGGTATTGACGAACCCTGAAAAATTGATCCCGAAAACCGGGGGTTTCGGCTCCGGGGAATTGGCAACAGGTTCTTTTGTTTGTGCAATGGCAACATGGGCAACCATCATCGTGCAAAGGAGAGAAGTCAGTAGGTTTTTTTTCATTTGGTGCAAGTTAAGATACAGACTGCAAAATAAGCCAAATTTCCCGGGTTTATAAAATCGATTTTAACTTAACTTTGCGTAACATTTCGCTATTTTTCCATCCCGGTATCTGCCATGAATATCCACAAACTCAACAACATCTTCAATCCGCAGCGGATTGTTCTTGTAGGCGTAACCACCAATCCCAACAGTGTAAGCGGAAAGGTTCTTATCAACCTTGTCAGCGGAGGTTTCCGCGGGGTGGTTTATCCGGTGAATCCCGACCACGAAGCGGTGATGGGGATTCCCTGTTATCCGGGCATTCAGTCCCTGCCAAAGGTTCCCGACCTGGCGATTATCTGTTCCCCTGCCGAAAAGGTGCCGGCAGTGATCAGGGAATGCGGGGAGTTAGGGATCAGGGGGATCATAATCATTTCGGCCGGTTTCAAAGAGATCGGCGATGAGGGTAAAAAGCTGGAAGAGGCGATTAAGTCGGAAATCCGCAAATTTGAAGGGATGCGCGTGATCGGGCCGAATTGCCTGGGTATCATCGTTCCCGGGTTGAAACTCAACGCCTCCTTTGCCTCCGACATGCCAAAACCCGGCAATATCGCCTTCATTTCGCAGTCAGGGGCGTTGTGCACCTCGGTGCTCGACTGGGCCATGGAGGGGAAGATCGGCTTTTCGCAGTTTGTCTCCATCGGGAACAGCATTGATGTGGGATTTGGCGACCTGATCGACTATTTCGGGGAGGATGAGAACACCCATTGTATCATCCTCTATATCGAATCAATACAGAATCCGCGGAATTTCATGACCGCCGCCAGGGCTTTTGCAAGAAAGAAACCCATTATCGTATATAAGGCAGGACGTTTCCCCGAGTCGGCCCAGGTTGCCGCTTCACATACCGGGGCGATGGCCTCGGAAGATGCCGTGTATGACGCCGCCTTTCAGCGGGCCGGTCTGGCCCGGGTATATGAGATCGGGGATATTTTCAGCGTTGCCGAGCTGATCGGCCGGGGCCGCTTTCCACAGGGTCCGCGGCTGGGAATCGTCACCAATGCCGGTGGCCCGGGAGTGATGGCCACCGATGCCCTGATCGCCGCAAATGGTCACCTGGCTGAACTTTCCGAAGAGACCATGACCCTGCTGAACGAAAACCTGCCGCAGTTCTGGTCGCACGGCAACCCCGTGGATGTGCTGGGCGACGCGAGGGCCAAACGCATTGCAAAGGCCACCCAGATCGTGTTAGGGGATAAGGGCGTTGATGCCGTGCTGGTGATCCTTACGCCCCAGGCCATGACCAACCCGGATGCCACGGCCAGGGAGATCAGCGCTCTGGTAACCACCACAAAAAAACCGATCCTGGCCGCCTGGCTGGGTGGACAAAGCATGCATGAGGCGGATGATATCCTCGTCGAAAGCGGCATCCCCTCCTATAAGACCCCGGAACAGGCCATCCGTGCCTTTATGACCATGGTGGCCTATAACCGCAACCTGGCCACCCTTTATGAAACCCCGAAGGATATCCCTGTGGAGTTTAACCTGAACCGGCGGCAATTGCGCGAGGCCTTCGGCCGGATGATCGCCGGGCAGGGAACCATCCTCCCGGAAGACATCTCCAAATCGATGCTCGAGAACTTCGGGATATCCACCACAAAGCCCTTCCTGGCTACCAGCGCTGATGATGCGGTAACGATCGCCGGCAGGATCGGCTACCCGGTGGTGCTGAAAATCCATTCGCCCGATATCACCCATAAGTCGGATGTGGGTGGCGTGCAGCTGAACCTGGGTACGGAAAAGATGGTGCGGGCGGCCTGGGAACGGATCATGGAGTCGGTTTCGGCCAGGCAACCCGGGGCCCGCATCGAAGGGCTGACCGTGCAGAAGATGGTCCATCCGAAAGAGGCGGTGGAGATGATCCTGGGCATTAAAAAAGACAGTGTCTTCGGAACAGTACTGATGGTGGGAATGGGCGGTTTGACGGCCGAGCTCTTTGGCGACAAGGCGCTGGGATTCCCTCCCCTGAACGAACGACTGGCCCGCCACATGATCGAGTCGCTGAAGATCTATCCCCTTCTGAAGGGTTATCGCGGCACCCCGCCCAAGAATACCGACAAGCTTATCCAGGTGTTGATCCGGCTATCCTACCTGGCAGCGGATTACCCCGAAATCACCGAACTCGATATCAACCCGCTGCTGGTTACACAGGATGACGCTGTGGCGCTGGATGCCCGGATTGTCATCGATCCGGCCATCCATTGGCGCGAGGAGGATCCCTACAATCATCTCGCCCTGCATCCCTATCCTGAAAAATATGTAAAATCAAAGATTTTGCAGGATGGAACCGAGGTGCTTCTCAGGCCGATCAAACCGGAGGATGAGCCTATGTGGCTCGAAATGCTGGGATCCTGTTCCAAAGAATCGCTGTACAGCCGGTTTCGCTATTTCTTCCACTGGGAAACCCATGAGGTGGCCACCCGTTATTGCTATATCGATTATGACCGCGAAATTGCCATCGTTGCCGAGATCGTCGAAAACGGTGAAAAAAAGCTGATCGGGGTAGGCCGCCTGGTGGCGGATCCTGACCATGAAACCGTTGAATATGCCGTATTGATCGTGGATGCCTGGCAGCAAAAAGATCTCGGGAACATCCTTACCGATTTTTGTCTCGAAGTGGCGGAAGGAGGAAAACTGAAGAAAATTGTCGCCCAGACCACCACCGATAACAAGCGGATGATCTCCGTTTTCCAGAAGCGGGGCTTCGATGTAAAGATCAACAACCACGATTCAACTGTGGATGTTGTAAAAACTTTATAATAAAAATTCATAAATCCCGTTTTAAAAAAAAATATCAAACATGAACAGAAACAAAACCCTTGCATTATCTCTCGTTGCCATTGCGCTCTTTTTGATGACCGCCTGTGCTGTTGTACCGCATCCGAATGAAAAAATAATCGTTGGCCTGTGGAGACCCGTGAAAGTTGAACGGGTTGTCGACTCCTCCGCCCTGCTGGCGGCTCATCCGCATGCCGGAGATACCACTGCAAAAGTTGCGAAACCGGGCAAACCCGGTGTACCCGGCAAAACAGGCGAAGCAGGTGAAGACGCCAGAAGAGGGGCAAACCTGGAACGCCTTCAGCAGATTGAAATGCGGGCCACCCTTGAAATTTTCGCCAATAAAACCGCCATCAAGCATTACCCGGCAAAACCCCTGAACGCCACCTGGAAAATGAAGGGCAATGGAACGCGGATCGTTGCCAAGAACCTGGCCAATAAAACAAAATTTGTGATTGAAATCGAAGAGATCAGCCAGGACCGGATGGTGATCATGGAACATGCCCAGTCGGTAGATGTAAGGGTTACTTACGAACGACAGAAGTAGCATCTGAAAATATGGCCTGAATAACCTCCGGCAACCTGCATCGCACCGGTTCCATCTTAGAGCCATGAGGTGGGGCGACGGCAAAAGATTTCAAGCTTATCAGGTGATTTCATCCTATGAAAAAAAATAATCCCGGAATGTTGCCGGGATTATTTTTTTATATATTTTTGACCGACCGTTCAATCATAAAATATGAGCCCAAGAACAAGCGAACAATTTGAGGGGATCCGGGAGGTAAAACGCAGGCAGATACTCGATGCAGCGATAGCCTGTTTTGCCACGACAGGATTCCATGCAGTTACCATCAGCGAGCTGGCCAAACATGCCGGTATTTCAAAGGGACTCATGTATAATTATTTTGAAAGCAAGGATGCGTTGCTGAAATGCATCTTCAGGGAGGTCATGACCGAGATGATGCAGCTGATTGATCCCGGTCAGGCCGGGGAGATCGACAGGCAAAGCCTGCTGCAATATTTCGAAAAACTCATCGCTCACCTGAAATCAAACCTGATGTTGTGGAAGTTGTATATGGCTATTTTCAGTCAGCCGGCGGTGCAACAGATCCTGGCGGTTGAAATCCAGGATGCCTCAAAAAGCACGCTGGAAATGGTTGAGCGTTATTTTAAAACCCACCATTTCAAAGAGCCCGACCTTGAAGTAGCCTTTATCAGTACTCTGATCAGTGGGATTACCTATGAATATATCGCCGACCCTGAACATTACCCGCTCGACCGGATCAAGGAAAGAATTATCAACCTTTACCAGTTATACCCGACAGAAAAATCATGAAATTGCCATAATCACAACGTCCATGGAAACCGTGAATGATCAATTATGGCTATCCCATGTAGCCCGAAAAAAATAAAAATTATCACATGAAAAAGCTACTCATTTCATTCCTGATGCTGGTAGGACTGCCCTCGGTGCAGGCACAGGATCTGGGCGCAAAGGAGATCATCCGCCGCGCCGACGACAAGACCGGGGGCCTGACCAGCCAGGGAACCATGACCATGACCGTGGTCAGGCCCGACTGGTCGAGAACAATCACCATGAAAACCTGGTCGAAAAGCAGGGAATATTCTCTTGTTTTGATCACCGCACCTGCAAAAGACAAAGGAGAGGTCTTCCTGAAAATAAAGACCGAGATGTGGAACTGGGTTCCCTCCATCGATAAAACCATTAAAATCCCCCCTTCGATGATGCTCCAGTCGTGGATGGGTTCCGATTTTACCAACGACGACCTGGTCAGACAATCTTCAATCGTGGTCGATTATACCCACAAATTGCTGGGAAGGGAGATGGTCAGGGAGATGGATTGCTACAAAATTGAGATGGTTCCCCTGCCCGATGCCGCCGTGGTTTGGGGAAAGGTGATCATGTGGATCACGGTGAAGGGATTCGACCAGTGGAAATCGGAATATTACGACGAGGACAACACCCTGGTAAATGTATCCAACAGTTATGATATCAGGAAGATGGGCGACCGTGACATCCCCACCCGGATCGAAATGGAACCCAAGAACAAAAAGGGCCAAAAAACGATCATGCATATTGATGATATGAAGTTCAATACCTCCCTGAACGAAAGCTTCTTCTCCCAGCAGAACATGAAAAAAATAAGATAAATACGATGAATGATATCAGGCTTGCATGGCGCAATATCTGGCGGAACAAACGCAGGACCCTGCTCACTGCGGCATCCATTTTCCTGGCCATCTTTCTGGCGCTGATCGTAAGATCGCTGCAGATCGGGTGGTTCGACAACCTCACCAATATCGTGGTACAGTCCTATTCCGGCCATATCCAGATCCATAAAAAGGGATACTGGGACGACCGCGATATCAATAACTCCATCGAATTCAACGACTCCCTGACCAGCCTGGTCAATACCGCGAAGAATGTCGATAAAACCGTACCGCGGCTGGAATATTTTGCTCTCTCTTCCTTCGGCAAACAGACCAAAGGTGTATTGCTTTCAGGGACCGACCCGTCGCAGGAGGATGCCCTTACCCATCTTTCCGCCAAGGTAGTCAACGGCAAATATCTCGATCATGCCGGAAACGGGATCCTGGTAGCCGAAGGGCTTGCATCGTTTTTAGAGTTGAAGACCGGCGACAGCCTGGTGCTGCTGGGACAAGGGTTTCACGGGCAAAGCGCCGCCGGTAAGTTCCCCGTATCGGGGATCCTCCATTTCCCTTCTCCCCAGCTCAACAACCAGATGGTCTATATGAACCTGGCGACCGCCCAGGATTTTTTCAGCGCCGGAAACCGGATAACCTCCCTCTCTGTCACCCTGAAAAACCCTGACGAAATCGATAACACCCAGGCCGAATTAAAGGCTAAAACCCCCGGCGGGAATTATGAGATCATGCGCTGGGATGAGATGATGGTGGAGATCATGCAGCAGTTGAAGGTTAAAACGGCAGGCGGGATGATCATCATTGCCATCCTATACATGATCGTCGGTTTCGGGATCTTTGGCACGGTTATCATGATGACCAACGAACGATCCCGGGAGTTCGGTGTGATTGTATCGGTAGGGATGCAGAAAAGCAGGCTGGCCACCATCCTGACGCTTGAAATGCTGTTCATCGGCCTTACAGGCATCATTTCAGGAGTAGCTGTCGCCTTACCCATCATGATCTACTTTTACCTCAACCCCCTCCGCCTGTGGGGCAACATGGCCCAGGCCTTTATCAGTTACGGCATCGAGCCCCTGATGCCGCTTGCCCTGAAACCGGGATTTATCCTGTCGAACGTGGTAATCGTCCTGGCGATTGTCGCCGTTACCTGTATCTACCCTGTACGGAGGATCTTCAAACTCAGGGTGGCTGAGGCGTTGCATAAATAATAAACAACTTAACCGCGATCATCATGCTCTTTAAAATTGCTTTTAAGAATGTGTGGAGAAACAAGGTCCGGAGCCTTATCGTGATTACCGCGATAACGCTGGGACTGGCCGGGGGGATCTTCACCGCCTCCATCATCACCGGGATGGTTGAACAGAAGATCCGGACCGGCATCAACAACGAAGTTTCCCATATCCAGCTCCATCATCCCGGATTCCTGAGGAATTTCGAATCCCGCTTTGTCATCCCGGATGCCGGCACTGTAGCAGAAAACATCGCGAAGATGCCCGCAGTGAAGGCGGTGTGTCTGAGGACCCGGATCACCGGCATGGCAGCCTCCCCCAATTCAGCCGCCGGGATCCAGATCATCGGGGTTGATCCGGAACGGGAGAAGCAGGTAAGTTCTCTCTTTTCAACCATTCCCGACAGCAGTGGCGGGTATTTCACCGGCAGCCGCAGGAACCAGCTGGTGATCGGCCGGAAACTGGCCGACAAACTCAAGGTCAGGCTGAAGTCGAAGGTGGTGCTCCGTTTTCAGAACACCGACGGGAACCTGACCGAGGCGGCATTTTCGGTAAACGGCATCTTCCAGACAGCCAATACCGTTTTTGACGAAACAAATCTCTTCGTAAAAAAAAGCGATCTTGACCTGGTTACCGGCGGCGACAACGGCATCCAGGAGATCGCGTTGATGCTGCGGGAAATTGAAAATATCCCCGCGTCAGAGGCATCCATGAAAAAACAGTTGCCCGGCCTGCTCGTCCAAAACTGGATGGAACTCCGGCCCGACATGGGGATGATTACCTCGGCCATTGCCATCGAGGTTTACATCATCCTGGGAATCATTCTGTTTGCACTCGCGTTCGGCATTGTCAACACCATGCTGATGATCGTTTTTGAACGCACGCATGAACTGGGCATGCTGATGGCCGTGGGGATGAGCAAATCACGGGTATTCCGGATGATCATGATGGAAACCCTATTCCTCACCGGTTTCGGGGGGATGGTCGGGATGGCGGTCAGTTTTGCCCTGGTCAGCTTTTTCCACCAGCGGGGAATCGACATGTCATCCTTTTCCAAAGGGCTGGGAGCCTTCGGCTTTGATCCGAAGATATACCCCTTCATCAGCCGTGAATTTTATGTCAACCTCACCGGGATGATCTTCTTCACCGGGATCCTCTCGGCCGTGATGCCGGCGCGAAAAGCGCTGAAACTAAACCCTGTGGAGGCGATCAGGGTGGACTAAGAAAAAGTCCAGCGGAATAAAGAAAAACATAACAACGAACCTATGAACATTATTGAAATCCGGAACCTGAGCAAGGTATATGATGTCAAAACCATCCCGGTTGTCGCGCTGAACGGGATAAATCTGGCCTTCAGCCAGGGCGAATTCACCAGCATTGTCGGCCCTTCGGGATCGGGAAAAACGACACTGCTGAACCTGATAGGCGGCCTTGATACGCCAACCTCAGGTGAGATCGTGATCGACAACATCGACATTACCCGGTTAAAATCGAGACAGATGATCGATTTCAGGATGAGGAACATCGGCTTTGTATTCCAATCCTTCAACCTTATCCCCGTACTGACGGCAAAGGAGAACGTGGAATTCATCATGCAGCTGCAGGGAGTGGGCAAAGTACAGCGCGACCTGCGAACCCTCGAACTGCTGAGATCGGTAGGTTTGGGCGAAAAGATCAACACCCGTCCGAATAAACTGTCGGGAGGCCAGCAGCAACGGGTTGCCGTGGCGCGGGCGCTGGCTTCAAAACCCAAGTTTATCCTGGCCGATGAGCCCACTGCCAACCTGGATTCAAAATCGGCCGAAAACCTGCTGGAGATCATGGAGAAGCTCAACCGGGAGGAGAACATCACCTTTATTTTTTCCACCCACGATTCAAGGGTGGTTGCGAAAGCCAGGCGGGTGATCACCCTGGAGGACGGGAAAATTTCGGGGGATGTTGTAAAGGGATGAGACCTGATGATAAAACTGCCCCTGGCATGGGAGGCAAAAAAGAGATAAAGGGCCATGAATAATCCGGTACAAAACAAAAACAAGACCAACCAAGGGATTACAGGGAGGAGGGAACGTTCCTGCCTGCACTTTATCCTGAATATATCGCTGCCGGCTATCCTCTCTCTGTTGTTTTATATGCACGCCTTTTCGCAGGATACGGTTGCCGGAACAAAGGAACGCAACTGGTCACTGAACGGTTATGTGAAGGATATGCAGACCGCGATCGTCCACACCCCCGGTCAAAGCTGGATTACCAGCAATCTGATCCACAACAGGCTTAACTTCAGATGGAACATCAACCGCAGTTTTACCTTTTGCCTGGAAGAGAGAAACAGATTATATTGGGGTGAAATAGCCGGGTTAAGCCCTCATTACCAGGATTTCGTCGCCGCAGATAATGGATTGCTGTACCTTTCGCAAAACATTGCCACAGGTAAATCCTTCATACTCAACGCCAATATCGACCGCGTATGGCTTGATTACAGTCTGAACAGCTTCCAGGTAACCGTCGGGCGCCAGCGGATAAACTGGAGCCAGACCTTTGTATGGAACCCAAACGATATTTTCAACACCTATTCCTATTTCGACATCGATTATGAAGAAAAACCGGGCAGTGATGCCGTCAGGCTGCAATACTTCACCAGCGCCTCCTCCCGGGCCGAGATCGCGGTAAAGGCCGGCAAAGACCGGAAGGTCACCGCGGCGGGGTTGTATCGTTTGAACCTCTGGCGGTATGACTTCCAGGCGCTGGCAGGGGTTTATACCCAGAGCGACCTGGTATTGGGGATGGGCTGGGCCGGGCAGATCGCCAAAGGCGGCTTTAAAGGAGAGTTGAGCTGGTTCAGGCCGGTCAGGAATTTCGGCGACACCACCGGGGTGATCCTGTCTTCCGTGGAATATGATTACACCTTCCGGAATTCCATGATGATCCAGTTTGAAGGCTTTTACAATTCGAATACTGCCAACTCGGCCAATATCCTGATCAGCCAGTACAACCCCGGGCTGCTGAATGCCAAAAACCCCTTCCTGACAGGGTTTTCCATGTACGGATCCCTCTCCTGGCCCGCAACCCCGCTGATCAACCTTTCGCTGGCAGGTATTTACAATCCCTCCAATCGCATGGTATTCATCATTCCCACCTTTACCTTTTCGCTCATGAACAACCTCGACCTTTCGCTTATTGCACAGTCGTTTCAACCCTATGCGCAGGGTGCGGCGGGCCTGTCGCAAACCTCCGTTTTTCTAAGGCTGAAGGGGTCTTTTTAACCGGGACTGATATTTTTTTCCGAATACTTGCAAAACCCACGGATTTTAAGGACTTTTACATCTTGTTTTTAGGTAGCGCGATGCAGGCGCTTTAACTTATTTACCGGCAAATTCACACTTTTATTCATCCGTAAAATCATATCCCATGCGTATAAATCCATTGATTTTAGTACTGTTTTCATTCATCCTTTTTTTTTCACAATGTAAAAACCCTACGGCAAAATTGAACTATCCGGAGACCAAAAAGGGGACACAAACCGACAACTACTTTGGAACGGTTGTCGCCGATCCTTACCGCTGGCTGGAGAACGATACCAGCGCTGAAACAAAGGCGTGGGTTAAAAACGAGCAGGCCTTTACCGAGGGTTATCTTTCGAAAATCCCCTTCAGGGAGCAGATCCGCAGCCGGTATAAAGACCTGCTGAATTATGACAAGTATTTCAGTGCCTTTAAAGCAGGCGACTACATCATCTATTCAAAACAGGAAGGCATCCGCAATCAGGCGGTCTATTATATCCAGAAAGGGCTTACAGGAACGCCTGTCGTGCTGATCGATCCCAACAAGCTTTCGGATGACGGCTCGGTTTCGGTGGCGCTCGACGGCGTTTCAAACGATAAAAAGTACATCGCCTACCATGTGAACAAAAGCGGCAGCGACTGGCAAACCCTGTTCATTATGGAGATTGCGACCCAAAAGAAGCTGGATGACCAGCTCGACTGGCTGAAATTCGGCGGCGCTGCCTGGCATGGTTCCGGGTTCTATTACAGCCGCTATGACAAACCCGCCCCGGGTACCGAACTCTCGGCAAAAAGCGAGTACCAGAAGATCTATTATCACAAGCTTGGGGATAAGCAGGAACAGGATGTGCTGATTTTCGAGGACAAGACACACCCGCAGATGTACTATTACCCGCAGGTCACAGAGGATGAACGCTACCTTTTCGTTTATAAATCGCCCGGCACCGACGGAACCGAAGTCATTTACAGGAACCTCACCAATGGTCAGAAAGATTTCAAACTTCTCTTCAAGGGTTTTGAATTCAACTATTCAGTCGTAAATAATACCGGCGACAAGCTGCTGGTCAACACCAACGACGGGGCTGGCAACTACCGGGTGGTACTGGTGGATCCCGCCAACCCGCAAAAGAAATTGTGGAAGGAGATCATCCCGGAGAAACCCGAAAAGCTGGAATCGGCATCCACACTGGGTGGAAAACTGTTTGTCAGCTACCTGAAAGATGCCAGCACGCGGATTTACCAGTATTCGTATGAAGGCGTCTTTGAGCATGAGATGCCACTTCCGGCACTTGGCTCGGCATCGGGAATCGGCGGACTGAACAATGAGACCTATGCCTTTTATGATTTCTCCTCCTTTACCTATGCCCCCTGCGTTTACCGCTATGACCTGGCGACAGGAAAGTCGGAGGTTTTCAAGAATTCGACCCCCAACGCAAAAATTGATGATTTCGAAACGGAACAGGTTTTTTATACCAGCAAAGACGGTACGAAGGTCCCGATGTTCCTGGTGCATAAAAAAGGGATCAAACTCGACGGCTCCCACCCGGCCTTGCTTTACGCTTACGGCGGTTTTAGCGTAAGTTCGACCCCCTATTTCTCCAACTCCAAGATCATCCTGTATGAAAATGACGGAGTCTTTGCCATGCCCAATATCCGCGGAGGCGGGGAATATGGTGAGAAGTGGCATAAAGGGGGAAACCTGCTGAACAAACAAAATGGTTTCGACGACTTTATCGCCGCAGCAGAGTACCTGATCGATCACAAATACACCTCCCGGGAAAAGCTGGCGATCAATGGCGGTTCCAACGGCGGGTTGCTGATCGGCGCCGTGATGACCCAGCGTCCCGACCTTTTCAAGGTTGCCATTCCGGAGGTGGGTGTGATGGATATGCTGCGTTTTCAGAAGTTTACCGTCGGCTGGGGCTGGTCGGTGGAATATGGATCTAGCGACAGTGCGAAATATTTCCCCGTGCTTTACAAATATTCGCCCCTGCACAACATCAAAGACAGCGTAGCCTATCCTGCGACACTGGTGGTCACTGCCGATCACGACGACCGCGTGGTACCTGCCCATTCCTTCAAATTCATCTCGACCCTGCAGGCCAGGCAGAAGGGGCCCAATCCCGTCCTGATCCGCATTGAGATCAACCAGGGGCACGGGGCATCGGGCTCCTCATTGTCCAAGATCATTGAAGGCGAAACGGATAAATGGGCCTTTATGTTCTATAACATGGGGATAACGCCAAAGGAATACGGGAAGTAATTGCCCCTGCTCTTCCATGATGCCTGGATGAACAGTCAATGTTCTGACTTAGCTGGACCCGGATGATTTATTCCGGGGTGTCTTGTTCTTGCCTTATAAATTCATACCTTTACGGAGTAATGTCATTATAAAAAGCAATTGGAATGGAACATAAAATCTGGTATGATGAAGAACATCAGCTTCTTCATCTGCAAATCAAAGGAGATTTTTCGACAGCGGAAACGCTCTATTTCGGTAAAAAATACATCGAGATGCTGGAAGGAAAACCTTACCGGCAAATCGTTGTCGATCTTCGCGAAGGGAGAAATATGGAAAGCCGCGAAACACGTACGATATCAAACGACATGCTGAACCAGGCCCGGATTACCGATGTGGCCTATGTCGGTGCCAATGCTGCCGGGCGGATGATCGCGAAGGTATTGATGAAACTCGGTTCACTGAAGGCCGAATCAGATTTTTTCAAAGATTTCGATGAAGCGTACCAATGGATTGAAAAAAGGAGAAAATAACCATGAGCGAACTATTCAACATCACAAACATGAAAGACCGGATCACCCGGGTTGAGGACATTCTTGCTTCGGTAGCCGCCGGCGATATGGATGCCCGCATCGGTTCTGAAACTGAAGATGATTTCAGCGGAATTGAGGCTGCCATTGACCTGCTTATCAATGACCTGACCGATGAATTACGTAAGCGCGAAAAGATGCAGCAAGAGCTGGAAAGCAAGTTGTCGAAGATCCAGGAGCAGCAAAAGACCATTTTGCAGCAACAGGAAGACCTGCTTGAACTGTCGAGCCCTGTCAGTAAAGTCTGGGACAATATCCTGATCCTTCCTGTAATCGGGACCCTCGACAGCCAGCGTACACAGGTAATGATGGAAAACCTCCTGCAAAAAATCGTGGAAACCGGTTGTACGATCTCCATCCTTGACATTACCGGCGTTCCGACGGTCGATACCCAGGTGGCCAACCACCTGTTAAAAACCGTCACTGCGGCACGGCTGCTTGGGGCAGAGTGTATCATTTCAGGGATAAGCCCTGCCATTGCACAAACCATCGTTCATCTGGGTATTGATTTATCGGCCATCAGGACGAAAGCCACGCTGCAGGATGCCATGATCTTTGCCATGAAGCAAAACAAACGCGACGACGAGATCAGGGCCTTGGGTGCCATTGCTCTCCCAAACGACTAAGAATACCTGAAAATCATGAACTTACACGAGAAGAGAATTCCGATAATCAAGATCCATGATTATTTGATCGTGCCTATCCAGGTGGACATGCACGACAAACTGGCTATCCAGCTCCAGTCACAGATTCTTGAAGAGATTGCAAAGACGAGGGCAAAGGGGGTTTTGATTGATATTTCAGTACTCGAGATGGTTGATTCGTTCATCGGCCGTATGCTTTCGGGCATGGCCTCCATGGCGGCCATCATGGATACTTCGGTGGTTATCGTCGGCATGCAGCCGGCGGTTGCCATAACACTGGTGGAGCTGGGCCTTGAGATGCCCGGAGTCGATACTGCCCTGAATATGGAAAAAGGGATGGAGATGCTCGAAAGAAGGCTGAAAAACAGAAAAAACGACGCCAATTAATACAATTCCGATGCTGGAATTTGCCTCCGATATAAAGAGTGAACTGCTTGGAAAATTTAAAATTGATACCGAGTATGACATTGTTACGGTAAGGCAGATGATCAGGCAGTACGCCAAGGAAGCCGGCATGGGAATTGTGGATCAAACCCGCATTACCACAGCTGTCAGTGAATTATTCCGCAACATGTACAGCTACGCGGGAGGGGGAGAGGTTGTCATTGAACGTGGCGAAGTTGAGAACCATGAGGCACTGATCGTTACATGTACCGATAGTGGTCCGGGGATCGAAGACCTGGATCAGGCCATGAGTGATGGTTATACTTCAGGGATGGGGATGGGATACGGTTTGCCCGGCGCCAAAAGGCTGGTCGACCGGTTTGAAATTCTGTCAACGGTGAATGAAGGGACGGCTGTACGAATCATGAAATGGAAATAACCCGCAAAAATATCCTCAGCCTGCAGATTGAAAACGATTCCGATGTAGGCATCTGCCGGAGAAAAGCCGTGAGTCTCGCTGCCCAGATGGGGTTCGACGATGTGAAAACCGGGGAGGTTGCCATCATGGTTACTGAACTGGTAACTAACGTTATCCGACATGGCGGGGGTACAGGCTTCCTGGTGATCTGTCATTTTACAGACGGACAAAACCATAAGGGGATAGAGGTCTGGTGTTGCGACTCGGGTGAAGGAATCGGTGATTTCCAGAAGGTTTTAAAGGACGGATATACCGGGAAAGCATCCCTGGGTATCGGGATGGGCTCCATTCGCCGGTTCTCGGATGAGATGGAGATCAATCCATCAATGACCCACGATTTCAAAACTGCCTTTTTCTCAGGGTATCCCCATTTCAAAAACTGTGTCCGCACCTTGAAATATCTGCCGAACAAATACTGGTTGGGGACAAATAAACGGCTGGAAATCGGTGCAGTTTCACGAAGCAAACCAGGAGAGATACTGAACGGCGACAGCTATGTGGTGACACACCTAGGGCCGGATCTGAGCGTTGCAGCCGTTATCGACGGCCTTGGTCACGGCGGTGAGGCAAACCTGGCATCACAACTGGCCCGTGAACAAATCATCCTGAAGTCGGAACTTCCTGTAGGCACCCTGATGCATCACGTGCACAACTCGCTTCAGGGCACCCGGGGTTCGACCATCGGACTGATGCGTATCGATACTGAGGGCCGGAAGCTTACCTGGTCGGGCATCGGTAACATCGAAGGGTTTATCTTCTCGCCGGATGGCAAAAAAAACCTGATGTCGTTCGGAGGTATCATGGGCCATAATATGCGTACGCCAAGGGTCTTTGAATTTGATTTCAAACCCGGCGACATCACCTGTATGTATTCCGACGGGATCACAACCCGATGGAAAATAGACGATATAGACTGGACCGGACATCCTCAAAAATGCGCTGAATATATCAACAATCAATTTTCAAGACCCAACGACGATGCTACCGTTCTTATCATCCGCTACGCTATATAAGATCGGCGAAATCCAGGTGCAGTTCGAATCCGACGTGGTTCGTTCCCGGAACCTTGCTTCGTTGCTCGCCTCTGAGCTGCAGTTCGATAAAACCACCTGCATCAGGATAGGGACAGCCGTTTCGGAACTAACCCGCAATATCATTGAACATGCCCAGGGCGGGCAGGTGGCGTTTTCCATCGCCGTCAGAAAGGAGGCCTCTGATGGGGTGGTGATCCTTTTCACAGATAATGGCCCCGGAATCGCCGACCTGGAATCGATCGAATCGGGCAATTACCGTTCGAAAACAGGCATGGGCGTTGGGCTGATGGGTTCCCAGCGCCTGATGGACGATTTTAACATCGTGTCGCAACCCGGGATGGGGACAACCATAACCACCGCCAAATGGCTGCCACGTTTTTCACTCCGGCTCGAACATGACCGGCTGACCGCGATCCACAACGCTTTTCAGAAAACAATCGAACGGGGTGATGCCAGTATGGTCGACACCATCAATTCACAAAACAGTGAACTTATTTTTCTCCTCAAACAGATCCAGGAACGAAACAACCAGATAGAATCCATCAACCATGAGCTTGAAGAGACCAACCGCGGGGTCGTCGCCCTGAACCGTGAACTTCAGGACAACGCTTCTGCCCTTGAAAAGGCAAAATCAGAAGCAGAACAGGCCAACAGGGCCAAAAGCGAATTCCTGGCCAATATGAGCCACGAAATCCGCACGCCCATGAATGGCATCCTTGGCATGCTCGACCTTGTTTTGGGATCGGAATTGAATTCTGAACAATACCAGTTTCTGAAAATGGCCAAGGACAGTGCAGATGTGCTGCTGAGCCTGCTGAACGACATCCTCGACTTTTCAAAAATCGAGGCCGGACAGCTGGAACTCGAAGAAATTGACTTCAACCTCCACGAAATCATCGAAGCGGTTTCCGATGTGGTCATCCAAAAGGTCGAGGACAAGGGACTTGAATTAAATGTGCTTATCCGGAATGATGTACCCACCTTCCTGGTGGGCGACCCGATGCGTTTACGCCAGGTGGTAATCAACCTGGTCAGCAACGCCATGAAATTTACCGATACCGGTGAAATCAACATCACCGTACAGAACAATTCCGCTAATGTTCCCTTCAACAAACCCCTGGGTGAAACTGAGATTGAATTACTTTTTTCTATTCAGGATACCGGGATCGGGATTCCGCATGAAAGGCAGGAGGCCATTTTCGACAGTTTTTCACAAGCCGACACCTCGACCACCCGGAAATTCGGAGGGACCGGTTTGGGACTAACCATCTGTAAAAATCTTGTCTCCCTGATGTCAGGCAAAATCTGGGTGATCAGTTCGGCAGGAAAAGGAAGCACATTCTGTTTCACCTCCCGTTTTAAGGCCTCTGCCAAATCTGCAGAGACAAAATTAAGCGTTCCGGATAAAATATTCGGATTAAAGATCCTTGCCGTTGACGACAACAAAACAAACAGGGTCGTATTATATGAAATTCTGAAGAGTTTTGGCTTCGTTGCCGATGTCTATTCTACGGCCAAAGAGGCATTGCAGGCTCTTCAATCGGATGCTGAGGGCGCTTACCAAATGGTCATTTCCGATTTCCTGATGCCCGAGATGAATGGCTATGACTTTCTCAGGGAGGTACGAAAAACCAGCCAGATTCCTGCCATTGTGCTTACATCGGTTGGGGCATGGGGCGAAAAGAAGATCTTCCAGCAACTCGGTAACATTGCCTATCTCACCAAACCGGTAAAGCAACTGGTATTGTTCGATAGCATTGTCGCTCTGATGGACGGAACCGGTTCAACGGATGAAAAGAAGGAGATAAAACAGGCATTTTCCAACCTGACACGGTTGCAATCTCTTCCCGATACAACCCGTATCCTGCTTGCCGAAGACAACATCATTAACCAACGGGTCATTACCGCGATGATTAAAAAAACCAATATTACCGTGGATGTGGTGGCTGACGGGCTGGAGGTGGTGGCAGCGGTTAAAAACAGGGCTTACGACCTGGTGCTGATGGATGTACAGATGCCCAAGATGGATGGCATGACTGCTACCAGGGAGATCCGGGAAAAATTAAAAATGGAGACCCTGCCTATTGTTGCCATGACTGCCAATGCCATGAAGGGCGACCGCGAGAAGTGCATCATTGCGGGCATGAACGACTATATTTCAAAACCCATCCGGCCCGGCGAGCTTTTTTCAATCATGGAGCGCTGGCTGCTGGATAACATCGATTAACCCGTTTTCCAGAATACGGCTGCGGTAACTGAAAATCCCCTCCACCTTCCGGTGTACGAACAACAGGTCGGCCAGTTTGCCGATCGGCCCGAAGGGGACCTTATAGAACAATTTGTCGGTCATCATCACCCCGCCGGGCACCTCTTCAAAATGATGCTCATGATGCCATATCGCATAGGGTCCCGAACGCTGTTCATCTACAAAGCAAAAGGGTTCCCGTACATGGGTTATCTCGGTGACCCAGTTCAGGGGAATATGGAACATGGGTGAAACGGTGTACCTGATAATCAGTCCCGGGTAGATATTTTCGGGCATTTTCGACCATATCATAAAGTTCATCGCTTTGGGGGTGATCCTGCCAAGATTGGCGGGATTGCTGAAAAACTTCCAGGCCTCCGCAGGCGTGACAGGTAAAAACTGTTGAAATTCAAGATTTCGCATATGAATTTTTTTATTCCTCCC
Source organism: uncultured Bacteroidales bacterium (assembly GCA_903928285.1). Classification (GTDB taxonomy): domain Bacteria; phylum Bacteroidota; class Bacteroidia; order Bacteroidales; family FEN-979; genus CAIVAT01. Next base: position 14,323 of record CAIYQH010000620.1, on the reverse strand, counting down.
TTAAACCCTGAAGGAGATCGGTTTTCATCACGGCCCTGCCTGCAAGGATGATCCACAGCAGCCCGTTTCCAATCAACACCAGGAGGATCCCGGTGAGGAAAAATCCTGGCAAATAATAACCCTGTGAAATGAGTGAGGGGAGGATGCCTGCCAGGGCAGCGACTCCCCCGATGAATATGGCAGACAACACCATGGCAACATGTTCCGCCACGATCAGCCTGAAGATAAATTTACCTGTAAATCCTAATGCAAGGTAGATGGCAAATTCCCGTTTCCGCTGCCGGATTGCCTGCATAATCACGATCCCCAGCCCAATGGTACCGATAATCACCCCCAATCCTCCCAACAACATAAATACCGACAGGTAGGTGTTCTCCACCGAATTAAAGGTGGCGAGCCTTGCCGCGGTGGTGGTGATCATCATTCCCTGGTCGCGGAAGAGCGACTCGAGCCGTAAGGCAAGGGTATCTTTCAGGAATGCGGGGCCATCGACCAGCATGACGCGCGAACCCCCTGCGGAAGGATAAAACAGGCGCAGAAGGCTGTCGGAAACCAGGATGTTTCCCTGGAAAACAGAATTGTCCAATCCTCCTATCAACTTGACTTTTAATACTTTTCCCGATTCATCCCTGTAAAAGAGGGTATCCCCGGTTTTTTTCTGTAATCCCCAGGTGATTACGGTCTGGTCGGCAAACCCCGCGATCATATCCGGCGCAAGGGGATTCTGCAGGGTTTTCCAGGGTGATTGATGGTTGGCTGCTGGCAGCAGACTGTTGAAGCTGAAGGCATGTACTTTGTTAAAATACTGCGGTGGCACGCCAAGCAGGGCAGGCCGGGAAACCTGGTTCAGATTCAGGCAGCTGGCATCATCGCCATCCATGCGGGTCAGCTCGATGAACCGTACATGCCGCAGCAGCGGTTCATCCTCCAACCCGTAGCGTTTGGCCCCGGCAGGCGTATTCAGGTCATTCAGGATGGGAATCGTTGTCGCAGTCCAGAACAGGAACCCACCCGTTCCCGAACTGCGGCTTGATTCGGTCCCGTAAAAGGTCCTCCTGTTTGCCCCGGTGATCACAATGGTAAAGGTTCCCAGCGCCAGCAACGTAACGACTGCCATGGTTCTTTTCCGGTTCAACACGAGATTTTTTACAACCAGTTCCGGGAACCTATTGATGGTATCCGTTTCTTTCATGGTTTCCCGGATCAGCAAGAAATCCAGCAGGCACAGCAGCCCCATCAGGAGTAATGCCCCGGCGGTGAGGAACAGGGCAACATCCATGGTTTGTCTATGGATCAACAGTAGCAGGATAAGGGCCAGGGCACCGGCAATGGAAACCAGGCCTGTAATAAAGGTCCACAACCTGGCGTTACGGGAACCGGCAACATCCTGTATACCATAGGTCCCTTTTACCATCGATGCCAGTGGGTTGCGGAGATTTATCGCCAGCACGGCGATCAAAACCAGCAGGGAAATGCCCAATCCTGATAATATCCCGTATAACAGCGTAACCGGTTCGATATCCATCACCACCATGGAGGTGTTTACCGCATCGTACCAGAGGGTATTTAATCCGAAAATCACCATTTTGTTGTAGAGGATCCCGGCAATGACACCCGGGATGGCGCCGGCAACGGCTACCAGCGACGACTCTGCTGCAAGCATACCGAAGATCTGCTGCCTGCGGAAACCGGTAGTGGCAAGGATCGCTGTTTCAGCCAAACGCGAGCGTGCAAGCATGGCAAACAGCATGGCTGTCAGCAGTAACGCGCTCAGGATGATAAAAAAGCTCAGGCTGAGGAACAACTGGCCGAAATCTGTTGAATGGCCTGCCGCCGCTTGTCCCTCCTGGTATACCGGCTGAAAGGTGAGTCCAAAATGTTCCGGCCGGAGTTTTTCCATTATCCGGGATTTTATCCCGGCAAGCTCCTTTTGGGTTGCATGAAACCTGAATGCAGTATGGTGTCCAAACCTGTTATTCCAGATTTTTTTCCCGGTTTCTAGAGAAATAAAGGCTTTCGGCGTTCCCCTGAAATTTTTCCAATAGCGTTCATCCTTATCCCGTATCTTTTTCAGATCAATTGGCGCGCCGGTTTCCCAGTCACGGCAGTTCCCGGCGTCCGACATTCCCGGGAAACCGGGCATCAGCTGAGGATCTCCCGGGGGAGTTTTGCCAGGAATGACTCTTCTGACTTGAAAAAACGTACTGTCCTCCTTCATCGTCCGCAACGGTCCCATGATAAAATAACGCAGGGATACCCTGTCGCCGCTACCGATTCCCAGGTCCTGCGCCAGCCACTCATTGACGAGGATCTCCCCGGGACCGGGAGTTTCATGCAGAAAGGCTTCATTGGCAGCCGTTACGAACGAATAGGGGGTAACTTTTCCGTTGGCGGAGATGGCATTTACGAGGTAGGTCAATACAGCACCGCATTGCGGGATGGCAGATTCAATAGCACCGGCCGTGGAGTCATCAAAAAAGATGCGGTCGCTGGTAATTTCCCATAAGCTGTCTGAACCGGTCAGGGCGGTGAAATGCAGTCCGGCATCCTCAGGTTTCCAGCAGGCCCGGAGCGCATTGCCACAAGTGACCAGATCGGCTTTCTTTCCTCCATTATCGCCTGTAACGAGCAGGTTGGCATACCCGGTCATTCCCAACATGGAGGTTATCTGCGGCAAAGAGATGAAAATGTTGTAAGGAGCCGTTTGATTGCTTCTCAGGCTGAATCGGCCCATTTGCTCTTCACGGGCGATGCCGGCAACTTTCAGCCGCACCGATACGGAAGCCTCCTTTTCCGCTGAAAATGGGGCGTTGGCAGGGGTCTTCCCCACCTTCTGAATACGAAGCAGCATCTCTTCGCCGGTTTTCACTCCCAGTTTCTCTGCCGCATTACTGCTGATGATGGCTTCGTCCTCTTTTGGCACCGGCAGCAACCGGTCCCAGAAGCCGGTAAACCGGCTGTCGATCCCAATTACTTCAACCTGGTTGATCCTCTGATTCTTATCACTGTTGATGGCAATGGCCCCGCACCGGATGGCAGGGGCAACCGGGATATGGGTTTCCGAAGATATTTCATGCGCCAGTTCCTGCCTGAAAAACCGCTCCCCCTGCGGCAAGGAGTACCGAATGGATCCCAGCCTGACATCGGTATAACGCCGCATGCTGAATGTTACCGAATCGCCGACGATCAGGGCACCGGTGAGTACCGCGGTACTTACCATCACACCGGCCGCAACAGCCAGGTAGGGTTTACGGTAGAACCAAAGGTTGCGGAGTAAAAATCGGATCCTGCTCATGATTTTTCCAGCAAGGTAATTTTCCCGGAGGCAAGCTGATAGATTTTCCCCATCCGCATGGCAATCTCCATCGAATGCGTTACCACCACCACGGCAAGTTTTTGTTCAAGATTCAGCTCTGCCAGCAATTTCCCAAGTTGCATGGCATTGCCGGCATCGAGCGAACCCGTTGGTTCATCCGCCAGCAGCAGCTTCGGCTGGTTAACCATCGCCCTTACCACCGCTGCCCGCTGACATTCGCCCACCGACAAATTCGCAGGCCGGCGATGGATCATTCCGGCAAGCCCGACCCTGTCGAGCAGACGACGGGCACGTTCCTCGCCATCTTTGCGGTTTACCCTGTCTCTGACCGGCATCAAAGGCAACAGCACATTTTCGATCAGCGTGAGTTGTGGCAACAGGTGATGCTGCTGAAAAACAAAGCCGATGAACCGGTTGCGGATTGCGGCCAGTCCGTTCGCGGTAAACAGGCTGACATTGGTTCCATTCAGGATAACCTCCCCGGAACCCGGCGAATCGAGCGTTCCCAGGATATTCAGCAATGTGCTTTTTCCCGAGCCAGACGGGCCTGTGATGGCCAGCGACTCGTTCTCCCCGATCGCCAGGGAAACCTGGTCCAGTACCAGATTGCCCTTTCCCTGGGTGCCATATGATTTGGAAATATTCCGGAGTTCTGCAAGCATCATGAATAAATGGATTAACAATCGTGTTATTCTCTCAATAATTACAGGGCAACCTGGAGGTAAAGCTCCAGCATTCTTTTTGTGAGCTTTCTGCTGTCGAAATGGTCTTCCACCGATCTCCTTCCTGCCAGGCCCATTTGGCTGAGCCGGTCAGGATTGGAAAGCACCTCCGCCAGTTTGGATGCCAGCATTTCCGCTGTATTTGGATGATAAATTACCCCACCTCCTGTCAAACCGATCACTTCGGGGAATGCCCCCAGTTGGGGCTGCACCAGCGGGACCCCTGATGCCAGCGCTTCAAGCTGGTACAGTCCGAAGGCCTCCCCCTTCAACACAGGGACCGTCAGTACCGACAGGTTCCTGAAAAATTCCGGCAGGTTTCCTGTGTTGAAATCGGGCAGGATAGTAAAAAAATGACGAAGATTCATCTTGTCGAGCTTCTGCAGCTGGCGGTTCAGGAAAGGCTTGTCGTCGCCCGTCATCCCGCCCGTGGCGATCAAAACCAGGTCGCTGAACCGTGGCTGTCGTTTCAGCAGGATAAAGGCATCCATCAGCACTTCAAAGCCATTTTCTTCACTGATCCTCGACAAATATCCGATGGCCTGCGGCGAGGCAGCGGGCGACGTAACTATATATTGTTCCGGAACAACACCGATAGGGATTACATGCATCTTGTCCTGCGGGATGTTCATCTTGTCCTGCATTATGGAGGCAAACCAGGAACTTACCGCCACAAAAGCATCCACATCCCTTCCCTTTTCAGCCATCAGCTGCCAGATCCTGTCAACCCAGCTCGCCTCCATGGCATCAACCCACACATCCTCATCCTGCAGCGAACAGATAACCGGCACGCCAACCTCCTCCCTGATCCTCCGGGCCATACCCAGCAGCAGCGCATTTGAAAAATGGACAATATCAGGTTTCTGATGGTGCTTTAGGAATTCGACCAGGTGATCCAGCTCTTTGTGCTGAAACCCCTTCTCGCCCATCAACATCGATTCGGTGAGCTTTTCCAGTCCTTTGGCGCGGGTTGAACCCGATTTCCCTGCGGCAAATTTCAATAACGGCGTTGAATCAAAAAAACGCTCCATCCATCCCGGCATATGGCGGAACAGGGGGAACTGCTGTCTCAGGTAAATGTTGACGGCCCCGTAAAACACCGGCAACCCGTCATCCTTCGGCTCCAGGCCGGCGGTCAGCGGGAGGTACATGGGCAATATCATGGCATCATGTCCTGCATCCCGTAACGACTGCACGTAGGCGCTGTCACGCAGACAGTTGCCACAATAAAAGGTACCTCCGAAACCCGGGACGATGCTGACGATTTTCATACTTTCCTTCTTTATTCCTTATTTGGTAAAATGAGATCGATCCTTTCTGTGAACGGCAAGTTCCTCTATTGCCCGAAAACATATACCTTCCCGTCGCCGGCGCCAACAGCGATCATTTTTGCGGTTACGGCCGGCGTGCTGAAAACAGGGCTGCCGATTTCATAACTCCATTTCTCGGTTCCGTTGCTGATATCCAGCAGATGGATCCTGCCATCGGCCGATGCGGCGACCACATGATCCCCGGCAATGACCGGGGAGGCATCAACCTTCCCGTTCGTTTTAAATTTCCATAACTCCTTCCCGCTTGCAGCATCAAAACAATAAATACAGCGGTTTTGCGATCCGGTAACGACCTTCCCTGCCGATACCGCCGGCGAGGCAAGGAAAGGGCCACCACCTTCGGTTTGCCAGATGATTTTTTTCAGCCGGATATCCACACAATAGAATACCCCGTCGTAATTTCCAAAAAAAGCCTTGTCGACCGGGATTGCAGCTGAAGCAGGGATATAGGTGCCAACATCAACCTGATCGATCTGTTTTCCATCCTCCACCCCCAGCAAATGCAGCAACCCGTCGCATCCTCCGAAAACAACGAGGTTGCCGCTAACGGCAGGGGCCCCGTTGATATAATTCCCTGATTCATATTTCCAGATTCCCTTCCCTGAGGCTGCATCAACACAATGGAGACTGAAGTCATAACTTCCTACCAGGATACAACTCTTTTTAGTGCTCATCCTGATGGCCTGGCTTGCCGATCCCGAGATCTGGCCGTCGGTTTTATATTTCCATTTCAGGATACCGGTATTGGCATCAAGGGCAAAGAGGATGCCCTCAAGGGATCCGACATAGATGGTATTTTCAACGATCAGCGGGGGTGATTCTATGGCGGTTGAGGCATTGAACTTCCATTTCAGGCTCCCCGCGGAGGTCAGGGCATAGAGAAAACCATCATTGGACCCGATATAGACCGTGCCGTTGCAGATTACCGGCGAGGATTTAATGGCATCGCCCGTTTTAAAGGTCCACAGGAGGCGGAATGGCGGTTTCAGGACTACAGGTGCATTTCCCGTCAGCCGTGCATTGCCGCGGAATGAGGGCCAGCAGTCGGGGCCCTGCGGCTGCCCGTTGGCGAGGATCCATCCGAACAGGCAGAAGAATAGGGATAAGTGGTAGCGGTAATTAGTTTTTAAAATCATCAGATGTCTCTTTCCTCTTGGTTTCTGAATGCCAGGGCACCCGTAGGGCACGCCTCCACGCATACTGTCGCTGCAACGGTTAGCGCTTCGCGAATGGTTTCGCCGAAGGGTACCGTTATATGCACGTCAAAACCTCTTCCGGCAAAGGTAAGCCCAATCGGTTCCCCTTTCGCCTCCGCGAATTCAACACACAACCCGCAACGAATACACTTCTCCTTTTCATAGACTACCGTTTCGTGCTCGATCGACCGGGTGATCCCTTTCCTGTCGGGCCCGGCATACCGCTTCCGACTGGCCCCGTATTCGTCGGAATAATGCCTCAGTTTGCAGCTCGCCGGTTTGCGGCAATCGCAATGCAGGCATCGCTTTGCTTCACTGATGGCCTCTTCCCTGGTGAAGCTGCCCATTACATCCCCGGTAGGGATTACCCAGTCGTCTCTTGTACTTTCCTTCAAATATTCCTGCCATTCCGTTTCAAACAGGTGGCCGGTTACCGACACGGAACTTCTCTTGTGTGGTGCCATGTCGCCCCGAGTTAATGCCGTATTTCCCGGCTTTTCATTCATCGGTTGTTGATGATGTGTCCCCAGGTACTTTTCAACCTCCAGGGCCGCCATCTTCCCCTGGGCAACCGATTGAACCGCCATTCGCTGTTCCCTGATAACATTGCCACAGGCGAACACACCGGGGAGGCTGGTGGTGAACTGTTTTTTATCGATAAAAGAGCCCGCCGCATCTGGCTGGATGCCAAAGAGCTCAGCCAGCGTTGAATCCTGGCGCCCGCTGGCCAGGATGACCGCATCGAATACGGGTAAAACCGCGGCATTGAAGTACTCTGCGTCAACAGTGGTATTTAATCGGAATTCAGCCCCCATATGGTTGATAATGCCAATTTCGGCATCCAGGACCTCTTCCGGGAGGTGTTCAGCGGGAATCCCATACCGCATGGTGCCGCCGGCCTTCTCAGTCTTGTCAAACAATACACAGCCATGGCCCGACCGGAGCAGGTAAAAAGCTGCTGCAAGACCGGCGGGCCCGGTGCCGATAATGGCAACCTGTTTCCCATTGGTTGCAGCCGGAGCAGGAAAAGTGTTACCGGCCTGTTCATCCTGCTGAACGGTTGAACGTTTTAACAGGCAGATGGAGACTGCCGAATCGATGGTCTTTCTTTTGCAGGCCTTTTCGCATGGCGCCGGGCAGATAAATCCCAGGATCAGCGGCAGGGCGATCTCCTCCCTGACGATTTTCAGCGCCCTTGAAAAATCGCCGCCGGCTATCAGGCGGTTCATCAACGGAATATCCATAAAGGCCGGGCAGGTGAGCCGGCACGGGGCTTCACAATCGCCGATATGGTCGCTGAGCAGCAGTTCCAGCGCCTCTTTGCGGGCCTCCGCTACCTCTGCACTCGCGGTAAGGATGTTCATCCCCTCCGAAACCGGCATGGCACAGGAGGGAAGGAACTGGTCGCGGTTCACCTCCTTCACCATGCATACCATGCAGGAGGGATGATTTGAAAATCCCGGTTTATAGCACATGGAGGGAATGGAGATTCCTACGGAGGCAGCTGCTTCCATGATGGTTACCCCTTCCAGGGTCTCAACAGGAACCTGATCGATGGTTAATTTTACCATATCAGTGAACTGTGATGGCATTTACCGGGCAAATCTGCCTGCATATATCGCATTTTATACATTTCTCAAGGTCAATCGCGTGAACTTCATAAGGTTTAAAGGCAATTGCATCTGAGGGACAGCGTTGTGCACACTTGGTGCAGCCGATGCAGCTTTTGTCAACCTCGTAATGAATCAGCGGCAGGCACCTGCCCGAAGGACAATGTCCCTCGAGATGGGCTTCATATTCATCGCGGAAATAATGAAGCGTGGTGAGTACCGGGTTGGGGGCTGTCTTGCCGAGGCCGCAGATGCTTCCGCGGCTTATGCTTACAGCAAGTTTTTCCAGATTTTTCAGGTCATCCATTGTGCCGTGACCGTTCCTGATTTTGTCGAGCAGTTCGAGCATCCTGCGGGTCCCGATCCGGCAGAAGGTACATCTTCCGCACGACTGGTTCTGGGTAAAGGAGAGGAAGTAGTGGGCCATGTCGACCATGCAGTCCGACTCGTCCAGCACAATCAGTCCCCCGGAGCCCATCATGGTTCCGGCCTGTTTCAGCGCTTCAAAATCGATCGGCATCCCGGCGGATGAGGCGGGCAGACAACCTCCCGATGGGCCGCCGATCTGAACGGCCTTGAATTGTTTATCCCCGGCAATGCCCCCGCCAATCTCCTCCACAATCTGCCGGATGGTGATCCCCATCGGGATCTCGATCAGGCCGCCCCGCTTGACTTTCCCGGCAAGGGCAAAGACCTTTGTCCCCTTGCTGCCGGCTGTTCCGATCGCAGCAAAGGCGGGTGCCCCGTGATGAATGATCCAGGGAACCATCGACAGGGTTTCGGTATTGTTGATCAGGGTGGGTTTGCCCCACAATCCCTTTTCAACGGGATAGGGCGGCCGCATCCGCGGAAGTCCCCGGTTTCCTTCGACTGAGGCGATCAGGGCGGTCTCCTCCCCGCAAACGAAGGCTCCGGCTCCGCCAAAGACCCTTATCTCAAAAGAAAATCCCGACCCCAGGATATTGGCTCCGACAATCCCGTTTTTCCTGCAGGTATCGAGGGCTTCTGTGATCCGCATCACGGCCAGCGGGTACTCAGCCCGGATGTAAAAGAGGCCATGGGTCGCCCCGGTGGCATAGGCGGCAATCAGCATCCCTTCGATAATGCGGAAAGGATAGGATTCGAGCAGCACACGGTCCATAAAGGCACCCGGGTCGCCCTCGTCGCCGTTACAGATCACAAATTTTTCAGGTGCCCCCGCATCCCTGACCATCTGCCATTTCAGGCCTGTCGGGAATCCCGCGCCCCCGCGTCCGCGTAATCCGCTGCTGCCGATCTTCTCCACCACCTGTTGCGGTGACATCGTGTTAAGGCATTTCATCAGGGATTCAAACCCGCCTGTTGCGCGGTACCCCTGAAGATCAACAGGGTTGGTCACTCCCCTGTTCTCTGTGGCGATGTTGACCTGTGGACCCAGGAATTTTGAAAGCGGACTGTCGCGCTGTTCGCCCATATATTTCCTGAACGATTTCGGGGCGCCATCGGCCAGCAGGTTATCAAAAATATTAAAGAAGCCGTTGCGCATGCGGTTATAATAACCCTCCGGTTTAAAATGGCTGAGCAGCACCTCCCTGACCTCCTCCGGTTTTATCTTCGCATAAAAGGCAGGTAATTCGCCGGGTTTGATGATCTCCATAATGGGTACCTGGTTACAGATTCCCACGCAGCCAACCTGCTGCACATTGGCCCTGATGTTCGCCCTTGAGAGGGTTTTTTCGAGTTCCGACTTCACCTCGGCGCTGCCGCTTGCCACGCAGCATGAGCCGAGACCGATGCGTATTTCTCCCTGGTAGTCTTTTCTGTTTCCTCTAACCTCAAAGCCGGTATCGCTCCCCGTCTGGTTTTTCGTAAGGAAATCCTTCAGGATCTCCCCAACTTTTTCAGGTTCAACATGGCCATAGGTAACCTCATCGACCCTGATGGCAGGAGCCAGGGTACAGCAGCCCAGGCAGGCTACCTTTTCGATGGTGAAGAGCATCGCGGCATCGGTATCTTCGTGGTCCTTCAGCTTTAGCTCCCGCCTGAAGGCCTCATAGACAAACTGGGCTCCCTTCACATGGCAGGCGGTCCCTGTACATACCTGGATGCGGTGCACCCCTGCCGGCTGGTGACGGAACTGGTTGTAAAAGGTGGAGATCCCTGAGATGCGCGATGGGGTTATATCGGTTGTTTCACAAACCCGTTTCAGCGCTTCTGCCGGCAGATAGTTGAATGCCTGCTGGATATCCTGCAGGATGGGAATCACGGCATCCGCCGCCACCCCGTGCCGGGCGACGATCTGGTCAACTTTTTCGGTAATATGCTGTGCGGTAATCATCATCCTTCCAATTCCAGATATTATATAAACCTCCTGAAGGGAAACACCCCCAGGCCGATCAGCAGGCCAATTGCGGCAAAACCATAAAAACAGAGCTCAACCATTGTTTCTATGGTGAATTCCACATGCTTCCTGATCCCGTCGGCATCCCGGTTACGGAGATCTTTCATCTCCTCTTCGGCTGCCTGCTTATAGCCGGGATCCAGGCATGCCATCCTGCGGATATATTCAGTTTCAAAACCGTCAAAATAACCGGCAATATTGGATTGAAGGTATTGATCCTTCACTGGGTGGGTAAATACAAAGCCTGTAAATACATCCCTGTACCGCAGCGAGCCGTTCGACGAAGGGGTATGGCCCGGTTTGAGCAGGTTGTTAAACGGAAACAGGTCAAAACCGCAAATTCCAAAGGGCGATCCCCTGAAATCAAAGCCCACCGCCCTGTTACCGTTTTGCTCAAAGGCGGCATCCCAAACGCCGCCCGCCAGGGGAACCGACAGGAGGAACCTGGTATTGATCAGCACATTGGCTGCACGGTTGCCAAAACTGTCTTCCATGAATTCATAGGCGTTTACCCTGGGTACGTAGGGCAGCCGGTCGGTCAGATCCATACCATGGCGGTAATTCATGATAACAAGGCATTTCGCTGGTTTCCCGGAGGTTTCGGCAATGTTTTTCATTCCCGTGATGACCGTTCCGGCCATGATACTGTCGCGGTTCCAGACAATATTCTTCTGGTATTTTTTATAATCACTCACCCTCCTGATGGCTGACCAGTCGACGGCCCCGTCGGAAAAGTGATGCTGTATACGGTTTTCGGGCGACAGGGTCTGGTTCAGGTGATAGAGCCGGTTCAGGTAAAGGTTGAAGTTATTATTGGTCCATGATGGCCAGACGCCCAGGTTGCGCATCAGGTGCAGCACATTGGCCTTCACCTCCGTATCGTTCAGGCTGTCGGTCATCATGAATTTATCGAGATCCTCCTGGATGCCCGTCTGGCCATATTCGGTGAAAACATGCCCCACCTTTTCGATAAAACGGGGATCCTTAACAACATCAAAGATAAAGTCCCACTGTGTCATCTCCGGGTGAGCCCGTTCGCACAGCACCACCACGTCATGATTCTCAAAGAGTCCCATCACGTAATCAACGGGAGTTGCCTTTTGTTTTTTCAGAAACCTCACATAGGGTTTTGCAGAGGTGAAACTCTGGAAAGCAGCCATACGGCAGGGAATGCGGCCCGTTACCAGGAACTCGGCCGAGGTTGTACCTATTCCCAGGAGGGCGGAAGCGACCAGGATAATAAAACCGGTTTTAACCTTTTTCAGCTCCGGATCCCTTTTCATGGTCATCCCTGCCAGAACATCATACCAGGTTCGTTTGGCAAACAGGTAGTAAATTAAATTTACCAATGCCACCGGCACCATGACTTCGAGGGCGGAAACCGTAGGGAGCCAGCGGCCCTTCATAAAAAGCATTCCCAGGAGGACCGGTAGCAACAGGGTTGTTCCCCATTTGCCGAAAACCTCTCGCAGCAGGATATCCCTGAAATGAACCGGTTCGTCCTTTTTTTCGGTTACCGCCATTTTCAGGAGCATCTTGCCTGCTGTTTGCCGGTACCATGAAAGCATGGTTACCGAATAAATGGCTCCGGAGACAATAAACAGGGCTTCAAAGGGAATCCGGTAGGCCATCAGCGACAGCAATACGATGCCCCCCTTTGCCAGCGAGTAGATAACGAATAGATCGATCCAGAACGCCGCTAGGCGACGCCAGAATCCAACCCTGCCGTTTGTTTTCATGGTTACTATTTATTTTCCCGGTTATCCCGGTTATCGATCATGATCATCCACGGAAAGAAAAAACCATGTTCCCGGGTTTAATTCCGCTGTCAGATAAAGTGATACAGAAAAACCACAGTCGCATCAAAGGCGGTTTTCCGGTTGTCTTTGATCTCAAGGGAAACATTGACCTCTGCCTTGGCGATTCCCCTGAGGTTGATGATCGAGGCCAGTTTCGCCCTGACCCTGACTTCACTGTCGACCAGCACGGGCTGGTTAAACCGGAGTTTTTCGATCCCGTAGTTCACCAGCATCCTGATGTTGTTTACCTCGATGATCTGGTCCCATAAAAATGGCAATACCGACAGATTCAGGTAGCCATGTGCGATGGTGGTTTTATAGGGGCTTTCAGTCTTAGCCCGTTCCGTATCCACATGAATCCACTGATGATCCATGGTTGCCTCCGCAAATTTATTGATCTGTTCCTGGGTTATCTTAAGGTAACCGGATATGCCCAATTCCTTGCCGATGAATTGTTCAAACTCTGCGAAACTGTTAATTATCAACTTACTCATCTCTCTGTATTTTGTTTCAACCATCAATTACTAGAATGAATCCCATGAAAGGAAACAACCTTAAATTCTCTAATGACAGTGCCGGCATGCTTTTCAGATCATCACTGCTGCCAATGTTACTATGACATCGTGATTTTTTTGCAAATCTATGCTTTTACCGCCATTTAGGCCTGCTTCACTTCCCTATGCAATACAAATTCTTGTCCCCCCTGATCACGATTTTACCATCGGCAAAGGCGGGTGTACAAACGGATCCTTCGCCCAGCGGGCATTCACCGACAACGGCAAAGGTCTGATCCGGTTTAATAATATGCATGTTCCCCTTTTTATCGAGCAGGAATACCTTTCCATCGGCCAGCATCGGCGAGGCATAAATGGGGGTGTCGTATTCATGGGTCCAGTATTTTGTTCCCTTCCGTGCATCGTAACACACCACGGTACCATAGCTTGTCGCCATAAAGAGGTATTTCCCTGTAGCAAGCGGGCTGGGGATATCCGACAGGTATTCATTATCCTCCCACAGCAGTTTAGGACTCTCTCCTATCTCCACGGCAGCCAGTTTGGCATAGTCATTAACCGAAAACACCACCCCGTCGGCATAGGCTACAGAGGGTCCGACCTCGCCCGAGATACATTCCATCTTCCACAGCTCTTTCCCATCGGCCGGGTTGTAGGAAGCCACCAACGGATCAGCTGCCAGGATCAGTTCCATCCGCTTGCCGGTATTGACCAGTACAGGGGATGCCCACGAGATTTTGACACTCCTGCTGGATTTCCATACCACCTCGCCGGTCTTGCCGGCCAGGGCCATCACGCTGCCCGAGCCCCGCTGGTCGTACTGGATAATCAGCCGGTCGTGGTACATAATGAGCGACGATGAATGGCCATAGTGGTTGGCGGGAAGCCCCAGATTTTTTGCCCATATTTTTTTACCGTCAAAACCGAGGGCTATAAGATCTCCGTTGGCAAAAATGGCATAAACCCTCCGGCCGTCGGTGGTCATGGTCGGGGCGCTCTGGCCGGTTTCCCTGTTTACCGAAGGTGCCTTTTCAGGCGAGCCAGGGATCTCCTTCACCGGGGTATTCCATAAGATTTTCCCTGAATTCAGGTCAACACAGTATACTTCCCGGCTGGTCTCACTGGCCCCGGTAATAAATACCCGGTCGTTCCAGATAATGGGTGAATTGTAGCCCTGCAATGGGATTGCTGTTTTCCACCTGATGTTTTTACCACTTTTACCGTCCCAAACGGCAGGAATATTTTTCCGGAAAGCAACACCATTGCCCCCCGGTCCCCGAAAGGAGGGAAAATTGGCCGCCAGTTCCTTCTCCGACGGATAACCATCCATATCCACCACCTTTCCCACAGTCTGACTGACCGTATCAGCCCCCTTCGCCTGCACTGCCATACTATTTAAATTGCCTGCACTGTCAGTATTCTTTGCATTGTTTGCATTGCCTGCATTGCCTGCATTG
>CAIYQH010000619.1 GCA_903928285.1 uncultured Bacteroidales bacterium | reverse complement strand
GATGGTGAGATTATCATCGACAAAGAAAAAATAGTTTTTCGGAGAGGCTTTTATCTCCTCCACCACGTTCTCGATGGCGCGGTACCGCATTTTGGTGCCGAAATTTTTTGAAACCAGGCAAAAGTCGCAGTTGAAGGGGCATCCGCGCGATACCTGGATGCCAACCTGGAATACCCGGTTCATCCTGACAAGGTCCCAGCGGGGAGGTTTCTGAGATGTATAGGTCACAAACGCCCGGGATTCATAAACGGGTTTCATGCAACCGTTTTCAAAGTCAGCCAGGCACTGCTCCCATTTCCCTTCTGCTTCGCCGGTAACCACACAATCACCGTGCCGGAGCGCCTCTTCCTTTGAAAAGGAGGCGAAGGGGCCACCGAAAACGACAGTCGCGCCCCTGGCGCGGTAATGGTCGCCCAGCGCAAATGCCCTGTTCCCGGTGGCATCGATGGTAGTGATCCCGACAATGTCGGGTTTGCCGTATTTGGGCAGCTTCTCAATCTCCTCATCAAAGATCCTGATATCATAATTTTCAGGCGTAAGCGCTGCAATCGTCGGGAGTGCCAGCGGGACCATAGGTCTCCTCTTTCCGAAGATCCTGGCCATCTCGCTGTTCAGCGGGTAGTTGACATAACGTTGCCGCGGACTGATCAGGTAGAGTAAATATCTTTTTTTTCCAGACATTTTTTTATTTAATGTACATATGCAGAACAATCCAGAGTTATTGTCCAGGCCGGGATTTGGCTGTTTTTTTTACCCTGGTCCCCGTCACCATTGTTGAATAATATATCCGGCCTGCATGAATTTGCTTACCTCCGTGACAAAACTCAGGATCACATCGCCGGCCTCCAGTTTTTCCTCTTTCCTGATTTTGTCGAGGCAAAGCAGCGCCATTGGCGGGCCTATGTATCCCATGGAGGCCATTTTTGAATAAAGGGTGCTTCGGTTGATGCCAAGCTCACTGCATTCATCCATGATAAGTTCTGAAATATGTTTCGAAGGAAAATTAACCTGGAAGAATTTAATCCTGCCGGGATCCACAGGGTATTTTGCCAGCATTCTTTTCAACCCTTTTAAAAAGACAGAGCCTCCCTCCTCGTGAAAATTTGCCCGAAGGTCCTCCTGGAACATCTGTGCCAGGTGGTGGTAACCCAGTTTAAATTCTTCCATCGGGTTCATGAAATAGGCAGGTCGTTTGTTCCCCATGGCAGCAGGTTTCAGCCCACCGACCGACTCGATGTAGTTATACGCCACAAACAAACCATCTTTTGATTCACCGGTTGCCTGGAGAACCAGTGCAGAGGCGCCATCGCTGAGAAAATAGCGCAGGAAGAGCTCCTCCTTTTTCACAAGGGGCTGGTTATAATATTCCGCAACCAGTTCGGAGGAGGAGATGTTGGCCGAAAGGACCAGGGCTGTTTTATAACGGCCGTTGCGGATCAGATCGGCCGCGATCAGCAAGGCTTTATAGGCCGAGGTACAGTTTGCATGTACCGAGATCTCGGCGCACCGCTCAATTCCCAGCGCCTCCTGTATCCTGACGCTTGCCGTAGGCATCTGGTCCTGGTGCGCGCTCCCGTAAACGATCAGGTCGATGTCGGAAGGGATAATCCCGGCATCGGCAATCGCCTCGATGGCCGCTTTTACCGACATGGTTACATTATCCTCCGTGAAGCGCCTGGTAACAGGATCTATGGCAAAATGGTAAAAATCAACCTCGATAAGCTCCTTCATCAAGGTCCTGGTGCGCAGCAGCCATTTCCTGATTTTTTCGGGAGCTTCGGCCAGTTCTCCAAGGTAATGATCGACCTCATCCGGGGCGATGGGCCTGCCCGGAAGAAAGGATCCGCTTCCTGTGATCCTGACATGGATATTCTCTCTATTCAGCAACATGCAGTCCGGATAAATATTTTTTAATGTAGATTTTCCTGTTCCCCGGAATCAGGTTTTCCGGCAGGGCCCTTGCAAAATCGCCAGCCACCCTGGTGAGATCCTTTTTGGTCACAACTGTGTCAATCAGTCCCATCTCTTTTGCTTCTGCAGACTGAAAAGTGGCTCCCTGCAGGACCAGTTCAATTCCACTGGCTTTGCCGGCCAGGTTTGCCATATGGCCGATCCCGCCGATCCCCGGCATGAGGTTGTAGGATGCTTCAGGCAGTCCCAACACGGCATCTTCGGCGCAAATCCTGAAATGGCAAAAAAGGGCCAGTTCGAAGGCCGAACCCAGGCATATACCGCGGATCGCCGCGATTACAGGGATCTTCAACAGACCAAGTCTGGCGAAGTTCAGCGAGTTTCGCATCAACCAGGTTTCGGAGCTGTTTTCAAGCAACTCATGAAGATCTGCTCCCGACGAGAAATGACGGCCATTTCCAAGGATGATGATCGCTTTTAACGATGGATCCGCCGACACATGGTCGATCCATTGACCAAAGGCGCTGAAAAACTGCATCGTCATTGTATTGGAGGGTGGCTGGCCAAAGGTGAACCAGCCTATCCGGTCCTCAACTACCCATTGTATTACCATCTTCCTGTTTTCTACGAGCTGATTCGATACGTGCAAGTTCACAAAAAAGCCTGGTCTCCTCCTTTATTGCCTCATCCGGGGCAAGGCACAGGCTGTTTCTCAGGGCTGTCATGATATTTCGGATGACCACAACCGGTCTGTCATGTGTCATCTTCAGCATCAGGCGCCAGGCATAATCGAAGGCCTGGTCGCGGGGTGCTATATGATCGATCACTCCTGTCTCTTTTGCCGTGACAGCATCTATCGTATCCCCGCCAAGGATCATCCCGGCGGCATGAAAAAGCCCGGTAACGGCTGGAAGGCGAAAGGTGCCGCCCATGCCGGGCATCAGGTTCCTGTTCACCTCGGGAAAGGCCAGCAGGGCATTTTCAGAAGCTACCCGGATATGGCATGCAAGGGCCAGTTCAAGGCCGCCGCCAAAACAGACCCTGTTGATGGCAGCAATCACGGGGATGTCAAGGTTTTCAATGGCGCGAAGCAGTTCGCCTCCTTCCGTCATCAGGGTTTCAGTAACGCTGTCATCCTCATCCATGGCCGTAAAGAGCTTTGTCAGATCACCACCGGCTGAGAAGTTCCGTCCTTCGCCCCGGATGATCAGCCCCTTCAGGCTCTCATCGCTCATCCATTGGCTGAATTGCGATAACGGCATAAAAGCAGGTGTCTTGAGGTAGTTTCCCGGGGCACCGGAGAGGGTGAGTATGGCAATATTGTCCCTTACTTCGAAGCGTATGTCATCTTGTTGCACTGTCTTCATTTCATCCATAAATCATCTGTTCCGCAGTTTATATCAGGGCGAGGATCTCTGCGGGAACGTCACGCGGAACCTTCTCGCCGTCAAGAAAGATCAGCTTGGTGGTGGCCCTTGCCGACGACAAACCTGTCGACTTGTTGATCAGCTTCTGCTGAAAAACAATATAAGGCTTCTCCTCCATACAAAATGATTCGATCGCCAGCTCATCAAAAAGCCTGATTTCCCGCTGATAGCGTATGTGAACATCGGTTACCACAGGCAGGTTGCCGTGATCCTTTAAAAAATCATACATTCCGAGCTCCCTGAAATATTCCCAGCGCGCATGTTCAAAGTAATTCAGGTAAACCGAATTATTCACATGGTTGTAGGAATCAAGCTCATATCCCCTGGCTGTAAAGGTGACAGTTAATTTTTTAGCCATTATTTTTCCGTATCGAATTTGCCTTTGAATTTTAAAAATACCGTTGAACCGGAAACGATGGATGCCGTTACCGACAGCCGGCCAGACTCAACCTGTTTTATCAGGATACTGAATTCAAGTTCCCGGTTCAGATGAGGGTTTATCGTTGATAAAAATTTGATATTATCCGATTCTGAAAGCATGAGATTTTTGTTAACTGCCTTTCCTGCCAGTTCGGTAATCATCTGGATCTGGCATACGCCGGGAACCACGGGGTTTCCCGGGAAATGGCCCTGGTACACCTCGTGGCTGGCGTTCATCAGTACCATGGCCGTGAGTTCAACCGGGAAAATAACCGGGTCTGAAATGCTAAACGATTGAATATCATAAAAATTACCCTGCAGCATCATGGCTGAATTTAATTCATTGTCTGCCGACAAAAATAGGCAAAATTGTGAACCCTGCCATTTTGATCAGATCCATGTTCAGCAAGTCAAAAATCAACTAATTTTGGCGCCTTGTAATCATGCCTGAATTGTCAACTTATAATCCCATCCTTGAAACCACTTTCACTGCAAAACAAAGTCATTCTCATCACCGGGGCATCCTCCGGAATCGGCGCAGCCGCAGCCAGGGCATTCGATGCAGCCGGGGCAACTGTCGCCATGGCTTCGCGCCGCAAGGAAAAACTGGAAGATCTTGCCCGGTCCATGACCTCATCGCTTGTCATTGCTGTTGACCTGGGCGACGAATCGCAGGCCCGCGATATGGTCCTTCAGGTGGTCGCCCGCTTCGGCAGGATCGACGTGCTGGTGAATAACGCCGCCTCCATCATCGTTGACCAGTCGGAGGTGGTGACAAGCGACGACCTGCTCCGGGCCTTCCGCACCAACCTCATCGCCCCCGTGGCAGCCACGCAGGAGGCGCTTGGATTTATGCGGAAACAGGGCGGCGGCCACATTATCAATGTGGGTTCCCCGGGATTTATGATGGGGATACCCTTTTATGCGCCCTACGTGTGTTCAAAGGCCGCCCTGACTGCCTGGACCCGCACCATTCAGGCCGAATGGTATGGAAACGGGATCAGGATCAGTGAATATTTCCCGGGATATATCAAAACCGATTCCCTGCCCGATTCACGATTGGGACATATTGACCAGGATTTCCTGATGATGCCTGACCAGAATTTTATCGCTGCGGCCTTCACCAAACCTAAAACGCCGGAACATGTCGCCCGCCAGCTGGTGAAGCTGATCGGAAAACCGCAAAACCTGGCCTATTCTGACTTCGGCGTGAAAATCGGAGCCTATTTATCCAACATCAGCAGCTTCAGGCTTGCCATCGCCCGCCAGATGGCCAAAGCAGCCAGGAAAAAGAAAAATCTTCCTGTTTTCTCCAAATGACTTATTGAAATAAACCTTGCATAATACACCATTAAACCCCTGATTTTAACCATGAGAAGCCCCATCCCCCTGAAAGACCGCAAAACCGATTACATCTACCTGGCCTTTTTCTTCCTGAATGTGCTGTATATCACCTATATCGTCGACCTGGAACAACTGGTGATCGCCGATCCCGACAATTTCAGGTATCCCATCTGGCCGCTTCCCTTCCTGGTCGACATGGTACACTGGTGGGGGAGCAGTTTTGATCCGCTTCAATGGGCCCGGCCAACCTGGTGGAAAGCCACCATCTGGCTCGATGTCCTCTTCTTTGGCCCCTATTATGTCGCCGCCATCTACGCCTTCATCAAAGGCAAGGACTGGATCCGCGTCCCCACCCTGATCTATTCCTCCATCATGTTTACCAATGTCTTTATCATCATGAGCGAGGAATACTTCGGTCCCCATGCAACCAATTCCGGACTGATCGTCACCGTCGCCAACGCCCCCTGGTTTTTATTCCCCATCTTCCTGATCTGGAAAATGTGGAAACATGAACACCCCTTCACCATCGAAGCCTGATCCGTTTGTTTTCGAACATCCGTCTGCGGGAAAATTTCCCCTGGAACTGCTTACCTGTCCCGCACCTTCAACAGTTTGTGCAAGGTTCCCCATCGGTTCCGGTAGGGTTGATATCCGATTTTTCTTCGATTATCTTTCGCTTTTTCTTCGATCGTCCTTCGATCGTCTTTCGATCATTCTTCGATCGTTCTTCGATTTTTCTTCGTTAAGGGTAAGCTAATCCTGCGATCCTGGAATTGAAAAGTTATAGAGGCATGACAGCGTGCCACCGGTGAAACAAGGGTCATCCCACCAGTTCCCAGGGGTAATCGTCTACTGCATAAATAGTAACAGGAAAGAGGGGGAGGAATCTATTTTTTCACCAGCTCCAGGTTCATTTTGACGACGACCTGTTTGAATTTTACAAGGTCTTTCGGGTCGACAGGCTTTGAGGGGGGGGATTCCAGTTTCAGGGGGTCGGTTGGGCTGCCATTGCGGTAAACCCTGAAATCAAGGTGCGGACCGGTTGCAAGTCCGCTGCTGCCGACATAACCGATCACCTCCCCCTGCTGAACATGGCTCCCCGGTTTCAGCCCCTTTGCGTAACCAGACAAATGGGCATAGGTGGTGGTATAGACTGAATTGTGACGGATGCTGATAAACCGTCCGTAACCCCCGTGAAAACCTGCTTCCGCCACACGGCCTTCGCCCAGCGAAACAACGGGAGTACCCCGTGGGGCGGCATAATCCACGCCATAATGAGGTCTTACAATCCGCAGGATCGGATGCAAACGGGCACCGGTAAAGCGGGAGCTTATATGCGAAAATTTCAGGGGCGCCTTCAGAAACGACCGCTGGAGACTCTGGCCGTTCTCGTCAAAAAACTGACCCTTGCCGTCCTGGTCAAAGTTATAGGCATGAAAATCCTTGCCGTTGCTGTTAAAGGTGGAGGCGAGGATGCGGTCGATGCCGACCATCACATTGTCAACAAACAACTCTTCATAGATGACCTTGAAATGGTCGCCCTTCTGTAACCCGTAAAAATCAATAGTCCAGGCATAAACATCAGAAAGTGCCATCCCAAGGTTGACATCCAGGTTGTTTTCGACAAAACAGTTCCACAGCGAGCTTTTGATGGTCCCG
>CAIYQH010000618.1 GCA_903928285.1 uncultured Bacteroidales bacterium | reverse complement strand
TTTTTCATCGTATGAAGTTGTACCGGGCTTAACTTCTCATCTCGCAACCGCTTTAATTCCTTGTGTACGATCGCAAGCGCCTTTTCATAATGAACAGGGTCGGTTCCGAAATAAATCTGCAACAGCCCGGTATCTGAAAATGTGGTGTAATTTGATTCGTTCTGGTAGGCAAATCCGCTGCGTTCCCTTAAGGCAAGCGATAACCGTGAATTCATGACGGGTCCCCCGAGCAAGTTGTTCAGCATGGCCAGCGGGATCCGTGACGGATGGCTGAAGGAATAGGCCGGGGCTCCAACCACACAATGAACCTGGGTGATGTGCTTTTTCAGGCTCGTTTGAAAGGGCTTATAGTCATGAAAAGCTTTACGGGTGCCCCGTAAGGCGCGCTCAGGATGATCGCTGAAATATTTCACGGCCAGCTTTACCAGTTTCCTGAAGTCAATGTTTCCGACGGAGGCAATGATTACCTCATCCAATTGATAATTCCTGTAAATAAAACCGTTCAGGCTCAGGTTGTTAAGCTTCTTCACGCTTTTTACGGTTCCCAGGATGTTTTTCCCGAGTGGATGACCTGCAAACAACTGATCCTCAAAATCATCAAAGACCTGTTCAGCAGGATTATCGAGGTACGACCTGATCTCATCGATCACCACCTGTTTTTCCTTTTCAACCTCCTTCTCAGGAAAGGTGGAATGAAAGAAAATATCCTGGAAAAGTTCCAGCGTCCGTTCGTAAAATTCACACAGGAAGGATGCATAGATACAGGTATCCTCTTTGGTGGTATAGGCATTGAGATCGGCGCCTATATTCTCAAGACGGTTTAAAACCTGGAAAAGGCTGCGTTTTCTGGTTCCTTTAAAGATCGTATGTTCGATAAAATGGGCGATCCCCTGTTCGGCGTCGGTTTCATCGCGGGTGCCTGCATGGATAAACAGACCACAATGGGCTACCTGGCTGGGAACAGATGAATGTACCAACCTGATCCCATTGGGTAGTCTGAAGGTTTGCAGATCCATCCCTATTTTCTGCTTTCAATCAGGATCTCGAGCAATTTAATCCCGGCATCGGCAATAACAGTTCCGGGTCCGAAAACGGCAACTGCCCCGGCTTTGTAGAGAAAGTCATAATCCTGCGAAGGGATTACGCCACCCACCACCACCAGGACATCCTCACGCCCGAGTTTTTTCAACTCTTCAATCACTTGCGGGACCAGCGTTTTATGGCCGGCAGCAAGACTGGAAACGCCCAGGATATGGACATCGTTTTCAACGGCCTGTTTGGCCGATTCGGCAGGGGTTTGGAACAGCGGGCCGATATCCACGTCAAAGCCAATATCGGCATACCCGGTTGCCACCACCTTGGCTCCGCGGTCGTGACCATCCTGGCCCATTTTCGCAATCATGATACGGGGACGGCGCCCCTCCAGTGCGGCGAAATTATCAGCCATGTCGCGGGCTTTGGCGAACATCGCATTATCTTTTGATTCCGAAGAATAGACTCCTGAAATACTACGTATCACGGCTTTGTACCTCCCATAAATTTTTTCAAGCGCAAAGGAAATTTCGCCCAGGGAGGCTCTTTTTCTGGCTGCATCAATGGCCAGTTCAAGGAAATTACCCTCCCCCGTTTCAGCAGCGCGGGTCAATGCATCGAGCGCTGCCGTAACCTCATTCTGATCGCGGTTTGCCCTTAGCAACTTCAGCCTGGCGATCTGCGATTCCCTGACGGCTGCATTATCCACATTCAGGATATCGATCGGATCCTCCTTTTCAAGTCTGTTAAGGTTGACACCAACAATTTTATCTCTTCCCGAATCGATGCGTGCCTGCTTACGGGCCGAAGCCTCTTCGATCCTCATTTTAGGGATACCGGTCTCAATGGCTTTTGCCATTCCGCCCAGCTGTTCCACCTCTTCGATGAGGGTCCAGGCTTTGTGCGCTATTTCATGCGTAAGCATCTCCACATAATAGGAGCCTGCCCACGGGTCGACAGAACGGCAGATCTTCGTCTCCTCCTGGAGGTAGATCTGGGTGTTACGGGCAATGCGTGCCGAAAAATCGGTCGGCAGGGCGATGGCTTCATCCAGGGCATTGGTGTGCAGCGACTGGGTATGGCCGAGGGCAGCGGCAAGCGCCTCAATACAGGTCCGGGCCACATTGTTGAACGGATCCTGTTCGGTAAGGCTCCAGCCCGAAGTCTGCGTGTGGGTTCGGAGGGCCATCGATTTCGGATTCTGCGGGTTAAACTGCTTCACAATCTTGGCCCACAGCAACCTGGCTGCCCGCATCTTGGCAATTTCCATAAAATGGTTCATGCCGGCAGCCCAGAAGAAGGATAACCGCGGGGCAAAAGTGTCGATATCCATACCGGCGTTGATCCCGGCACGGAGGTATTCCAGTCCGTCGGCAAGGGTATAAGCCAGCTCAATATCGGCGGTAGCGCCGGCCTCCTGCATATGGTAACCGCTGATGGAGATCGAATTGAACTTGGGCATATTCTTTGAAGTGAATTCAAAGATATCGGCAATGATTTTCATCGAAGGCAGCGGCGGGTAAATATAGGTGTTCCGTACCATAAACTCCTTGAGGATATCATTCTGAATCGTCCCTGTGAGTTTCCCCATAGGAACGCCCTGTTCTTCGGCGGCCACGATATAGAATGCGAGGATGGGCAATACGGCGCCATTCATGGTCATAGATACCGACATGATGTCAAGTGGAATCTGGTCGAAAAGAACCTTCATATCAAGAATGGAATCGATCGCCACACCCGCTTTACCTACATCCCCCTCAACCCGTTCATGGTCGGAGTCGTAACCCCGGTGGGTAGCCAGGTCGAAGGCAACGGAAAGCCCCTTCTGACCTGCTTTCAGGTTCCTGCGATAAAAGGCATTGGATTCCTCCGCCGTTGAAAATCCGGCATACTGACGAATGGTCCATGGATTCGAAACAAACATGGTGGAATAGGGTCCGCGCAAAAATGGCGGTAATCCTGCAGCATATTGCAAATGCTCCATGGCCTGCAGATCGCTTTCACCAAATACGGGTTTCACAGGAATCTGCTCCGGCGTTTTCCAACTTTTTTCAATCCCGGCTTCCTTCTCCCAATCGGAAAACGATTTTCCTGAAGGGGTTCCAGTCAGCTCAACATTTTTAAAATCTGGTCTCATCGTTCTTTTTATAGTTGCTGTAGTTTCAGTTTGACCTTCCAAAACCGGATAGATGTACCGGCCGGGTGATCA
>CAIYQH010000617.1 GCA_903928285.1 uncultured Bacteroidales bacterium | reverse complement strand
GGATCTCCTTTACCCGCAGAAGGGTTTCAATGCCCGAAAGCCCCGGCATCTGTTCATCGAGGAAAACAATATCAAACGGCCTGGTTTTTATAATATCAATGGCGTCATGGCCATTGTTCAACGTAACTACATCGTATCCCTTTTCCTTCAAAAAAATTATGTGCGGCTTCAACAGGTCTATCTCGTCATCCACCCATAATATTGTGACCTTTTCCATAGTATTTGTTTGCTTTAATAAATGTCGTAAGTTTGCTTTTATTGTGCCCGGGAGTCCTGTTTTATATTTCTTTAACAAAATTACTCGATTTTGGCGACCACCAATAAGCAAAAGATTATCAACGACCCAGTTTACGGATTGATCACCATTCCCGACGCCCTTGTTTTTGATGTCATTGAGCATCCATGGTTTCAGCGGTTGCGGAGGATCAAGCAGCTGGGGCTTACCCATTATACCTATCCGTCGGCCCAGCATACCCGTTTCCAGCATGCCCTGGGGGCCATGCACCTGATGGGACAGGCTGTGACTGTGTTACGGGCAAAAGGTATCGAGATCACCGAAAAAGAGGCACAGGGAGTCAATATTGCCATTCTCCTCCACGACATCGGTCATGGCCCCTTTTCGCACACGCTGGAACAGACCATTGTCCGCGACCTGACGCATGAGGAGCTTTCGAGGCAGTTTATGGCAGGATTAAACCATGAATTCGGCAACGAACTTATGCTGGCCAATGCGATCTTCAACGACACCTATCCGAAAAAATTCCTGCACCAGCTGGTTTCGAGCCAGCTGGATATGGACCGCCTCGATTATCTGGCCCGCGACAGCTTTTTCACAGGCGTTGCCGAGGGGGTGATCAGCTACGACCGCATCATCAAAATGCTTACGGTGATGAATGATGAACTCGTCGTGGAAGGGAAGGGGATCTATTCGATTGAAAAATTCCTGATATCCCGAAGATTAATGTACTGGCAGGTTTATTTACACAAAACTGTTATCGCGGCCGACCAGCTGCTTGTGAACCTGCTGAAACGGGCCAAGTATCTGGGCGAAAGCGGTGTACCCCTCTTTGCCACCCCGGCATTTGACATATTCCTGCGAAACAATCCGACCCGGCTTGATTTTGAAACGGATCCGCAATGGCTTGACCATTTTGCGCACCTGGATGATTTTGATGTTTTTACGTCGGTCAAGGTTTGGGCCACCCATCCTGATCCAATACTCTCCGATTTGTGTTCGAACCTGGTGAACCGCAGGTTGTTCCGCGTTGAAATGCAGACGAGTCCGTTTGAACAGGCATATGTTGACCTGATACGCCGGAAAACCATTGCCATGCTCAACCTCGCCCCGGATGAGGTGGAATACTATTTCACCTTTGGAAAGGTCGAAAACAAGGCCTATAATCCCCGCCATGAAAGGATCATGATCAAAGGCCGGTCAAATGAACTGACCGATATTTCAGAAGCTTCCGAACAACTCAACAATGCCGTCATGCCTACCACCGTTAGCAAGTACCTGCTCTGCTACCCGAAAGAGATTCAATAAGATCCGTGGAATTCCCTGGACTAAATTATCAATGGCAATTTAATTGCCTGAGGGTGTGATTGTTAAAAAATTTACTAATCAGCTTATGGAAATTATTGGTAAATTGCGGCGATTTATTAGTCTGCAATTATTCACGAAGAACACCTGATGGAATTTACAGCCGCCCAGATTGCCGGATTTCTTAAAGGGACTGTTGAAGGGAATCCTGATGAAAAGGTTTCCAACCTTTCTAAAATCGATGAAGGGGAGCACGGAACCCTTACCTTTCTTGCCAATCCGAAATACACCCCCTACATTTATTCCACTAAGGCATCTGTGATTGTTGTAAATGCCGATTTTACAGCTATGCAGGCCGTTGCAGGAACCCTGATCCGGGTTGCCGATGCTTACTCAGCCTTTGCAACGCTGCTGGAGATGTTCGACCAGTCAAAGTCGGGAAATACCGGTATTTCAAACCAGGCCTCGATTTCACCAACGGCAACTCTAGGCAAAAATGTATCGGTTGGCGAATTTTCAGTTATCGGTAAAAATGTGGTTATTGGTGATAATGTGATCATCCATCCCCAGGTATTTATCGGGAACAATGTTACCATCGGCGCTGATTCTCTCCTGTATCCGGGTGTCAAGATCTACCACGATTGTATCCTGGGAGATCACTGTACGCTGCATTCCGGTGTCGTTATAGGGTCCGACGGATTCGGGTTTGCCCCGCTTGCCGGCAGCAATTATCAGAAAATTCCCCAACTGGGCAATGTGATTTTGGAAGATTATGTTGAGATAGGCTCGAACACCACGGTTGACCGTGCTACGTTGGGGTCGACCATAATCAGGAAAGGGGTGAAACTCGACAACCTTATCCAGATCGGCCATAATGCCGAAATTGGCGAAAATACCGTGATTGCAGCCCAGACAGGGATCAGCGGATCGACCAAAATAGGAAAAAACTGTATGATCGGCGGCCAGGTAGGCATCATCGGTCATATCACCATCGCCGATAATGTAAAAATCGGCGCCGGTTCGGGCGTTGAAGCAAGTATCACCCGCGACGGGGCCATGATGCTTGGCGCACCTGCCATCGAAATCGGCAAGGCACGGCGTAACTTTATCCATTGGCGCAACCTTGACGAAATCGTCAGAAAAGTATATAACCTCGAAAAGCAACTGAATAAAAAGCATGAGTGAAAAACAGAGGACCATCAAGGCGCCGGTAAGCATTTCAGGAGTCGGACTGCATACCGGGAACGAAGTTGCCATTACCTTTAAACCTGCCCCTGAAAATTATGGTTATAAATTTCGCAGGACAGACCTCAACACCGGTACCCTGGTCGATGTAGATGTTGACCATGTGGTTGACACATCGCGGGGGACCAGTATTGAACAGGATGGCGTGCGCATCGATACCGTTGAACACGTGCTTGCCGCCCTTGCCGGACTTCAGATCGACAACGCCCTCATCGAGATGAACCAGTCGGAGACACCGATCCTTGACGGCAGTTCCAGGCTTTACGTGGAGGCCCTTCTTTCGGTGGGCGCCGTGGAGCAAAAAGCTTTGCGGACCTATTATGAACTTACCACCAACGTCACCTATGTGAATCCTGAAAAAAAGGTGGAGATGATCGCCATTCCATCAAGTGATTTCAGGGTTTCGGTGATGATCGACTACGAATCAAAGGTGCTGCAATCGCAGAATGCGTCGCTGACCCATATCGGTCAATTCAAGGATGAGTTTGCGATGTGCCGTACATTCGTATTCCTTCACGAACTTGAATACCTGCTCAACAACAACCTGATCAAAGGGGGCGACCTGAGCAATGCCATCGTTTTTGTTGACCGGGAGATGTCGCGCGCGGAACTCGACCGCCTGGCCCACCTGTTCAATAAGCCAAAAGTAGAGGTTCTCAGAGAGGGGATCCTCAACAACCTCGAATTACGCTACCCTAACGAACCTGCGCGGCATAAACTGCTCGATATCATCGGCGACCTTGCCCTGGTGGGAATGCCCATCAAGGCTCATATCATTGCCACGCGCCCGGGCCATTACTCCAATGTGCAGTTTGCCAAACTGATCAAAAAACAGTTAAAAAAGGAGCGGCATGCCGATACCGGTCACACTTTCGACCCCAACACGCCTCCCCTGTACAACGTAAACCAGATTAAAAATCTGCTGCCACACCGTCCTCCGTTCCTCTTTCTCGACAAGATCATTGAAATGGGCACCGATTATGTGGTAGGCGTGAAAAATGTCACCATCAATGAAGCCTTTTTTGTAGGTCATTTCCCTGATGAACCGGTCATGCCCGGCGTGCTGATGATCGAGGCACTGGCCCAGAACGGCGGGATTCTTGCCTTAAGCACCCTGGAGGACCCCCAGAATTACATTACCCTTTTTGTCAAGATTGACAATGTCAAATTCCGGCATAAAGTTGTTCCGGGAGATACCCTGGTATTTTTCTGTCAGTTCAACGGCCCGATACGGCGTGGCCTGATCAGCATGAAAGGGGTTGCCTATGTCGGCAACAAAATCGTCATGGAAGCCGAAATGATGGCACAACTCCAACGTAAATAAAATCAGTCATGAATCAACCGTTAGCATATGTAAACCCGCAGGCGAAAGTTGCTGCGAACGTGGTTATCGAGCCCTTTGTCTCCATCGATAAGAATGTAGTCATCGAAGAGGGTACCTGGATTGGCTCCAACGTTACCATCATGGAGGGGGCCAGGATCGGAAAAAATTGCAAGATTTTTCCGGGGGCGGTCATCTCAGCAATCCCCCAGGATTTGAAATTTGCAGGGGAGGATACCATTGTGAAAATCGGTAATAATGTCATCATCCGCGAGTTTGCCACCATCAACCGGGGCACCAAAGCCAGTTATGAAACCGTGGTGGGCGATAATACCCTGCTGATGGCCTATGTTCATGTAGCCCATGATTGTATTGTCGGAAACAACGTGATCATGGCGAATGCAGCCATGCTTGCCGGCCATGTGATTGTCGACGACTGGGCCATCATCGGGGGCATGGTGCCTGTTCACCAGTTCTGTCATATCGGCGCCCACTCGATTATTGCAGGCGGCACAGGCGTAGGGAAAGACGTTCCTCCTTACACAAAAGCGGCGAGGGATCCCCTTTCGTATGTTGGCGTTAATTCGATCGGGCTTCGCAGGCGGGGGTTTACGCCTGAGGTAATCAACAAAATCCAGGAAATCTACAGGATTATCTTCCTGAAAAACTATAATGTTTCACAGGCTGTTGATTTCATTGAAGCCAAGGTTGAAGCCACCCCCGAACGCGACGAGATCCTCTCCTTTATTGCCAATTCGCAGCGCGGCCTGATGAAGGGCTATTCCAAGATCAGGGACAAATAGCTTGATGGCTCATGATGCAGATTGAACTGAACGATATCGGGAAAAAATTCAATACGGAATGGATCTTCCGTAAGGTTTCCTTTAGTTTCCCCGAAAATTCCATTTCAGCGATCCTGGGTCGCAATGGTTCAGGAAAATCAACCCTGCTGCAGGTAGTGGCAGGAAATCTGCATCCCAATGCCGGCCTGGTGATCTATACGATGAACGGCGCGGAGGTTCCCGGGAATGAAATTTTCCGTCACCTGAGTATGGTGGCTCCCTATATGGAAATGATCGAGGATTTCACCCTTGCTGAGATGTTTCAGTTCCACTTTTCTTTTAAGCGATTTCTACAGGGATTTGATATGGCATCCGCTACTGATTTGCTGGGTTTTACAAACGTGAAACACAAGCAGATAAGGCAATTCTCTTCGGGCATGAAACAACGCGTAAAACTCATCACGGCCATTCTCAGCGATGTACCCCTGCTCCTGCTTGACGAGCCAACCATGAACCTTGATAAAGCGGGGATCGACTGGTACCTCGACCTGATACACCGGTTCGCCGGCAACCGCACCGTCATCATCTGTTCAAACCTGCACCAGACCGAATCGGCATTTGCCGCTAAAAGCCTGCTGATTGAAGATTATAAATAACACAGGCTTCCCTTCCGTGAGACATCGGAAAGACACAAGGTTTCACTAAGCTTTTCCGGAAATTATCAGGGATGACCTACAAAGTAATACTCACTGCCTGTTTCAAATGCATCGCAGAACTGAGCCTTTGTCATGCTGGCAGTATGGTCAAGATATCCTTTGAGGGTAGAGATTTTCATGCCGCACGCTGCCGTTAAAAAAGTAAAGAGCTGGCTAGGTTCAGAATCATAAAAGTCGGCAGCTCCCAGACCGAATTCGAAGATGATCACCGGTTTGCAACGTTTCAGGGTTTCCACTCCCCCTTTCATCACCTTGAATTCAGCCCCCTCCACATCAATTTTCACGAGGTCGATTTGCAGACCGGCAGGAATATAATCGTCAAGAAGTCCGCTTTCAACGGTGATCTGTGCGATATCGACATTTTTCCCGTCATATTTGCGTTTCTTGATCCCGCTGTAGGCAGGAGCATTCAGCACATGCTGGAAGGTTGTTGTGCCGGCTTTGTCATAAAGGGCAACGGGATGAATTATTACCGAGATCGGAAGAGCGTCGTGTAGGGAAAGAGTGTTAAG
>CAIYQH010000616.1 GCA_903928285.1 uncultured Bacteroidales bacterium | reverse complement strand
GGTTATATTGGCCCCGGACAGGGCTTTTCCCTGTTCCCTGTCGGTTATTCTTCCTGAAATGGTGATTTGTCCGGATGAGGGTGCGCTAAATAGCAGCATGCCCATCAGCATAATGAATGCAGTTGTTTTCATGATTTTTCATTTTTCCTACGCCGGCATTACCCGGATCAGGTTATTGGGGTATAATCTCAGCCCTTGTTTTTAAGGCACCCCCTGAGGAGAAGTATCGGTGCAAAAATACAAAATTGGGATTAAAACATTCCCTGTGGCCGGAATTTTATTTTCTGAACCCATTTTTCAATGCCGTATGATGTTCGACAATCACTGTATTAGCCTATTTCCATTATCTTTGTTCCAAAATAACCGGTTATGAAGATTTTAATCATCAACGGTCCCAACCTGAACCTCCTGGGGAGCAGGGAAAAGGAGATTTACGGAGCGCGGAATTTTGAAAGCTATCTGAAAAAACTGCGCAGGCATTATCACGAAATCACCATCGAATATTACCAGACCAACGTGGAGGGGGAGATCATCAATGCACTGCAAAATGCGGCATTGCTCTATGACGGAGTGATCATCAATGCCGGCGGGTATGCCCATACCTCGGTGGCCATCGCCGATGCCGTGAAGGCCATCAGTACGCCTGTGATCGAGGTTCATATTTCCAATACCTTTGCCCGGGAACCCTTCCGGCACACCTCTTTCCTGGCAGCCAATGTCAAAGGGAGCATCATCGGGTTCGGCATGGAATCATACCGCCTGGCCATTGAAAGTTTTGTATTGAAAATCGTTTGAACGTTTATTCGGTATAGAACCTTTTCATATTGAGCTGCGAATACTTCCGTTTTCCTTTGAGGTAATACTCAACCACGATATTTTTTCCGAAAACATGCTGCATCGATCCATGTTTCAGCAGTTTGCGTTTTTGTTTCGTTTTTCGCAGCGAACGGTAAAAGCTCATATGGGCGCGCGTGACCGCCCAGAAGTCCTTGAAGCCGGCCTGGAACAGGAATTTAACGGCGGCAATGCCATCGAGAAACAGCCGCACCGCAAACACCGGGTAGAGACGGTTATCCGGCAGGTTTTTATAGAGAAGGTAAAAGTTGTTGCGGAAATTCAGGTAGGTTTTTCGCCAGGATGCCTTGGGAAGGGTGCCACCCCCAATATGAAATACGGTTGAATCGGGACAGTACATGATCTTGTAGCCGTTGTTTTTCAGCCGCCAGCAGAAGTCGATCTCCTCCATATGGGCGAAAAAGTCCTCATCCAGGCCTCCGATCCAGTGAAAAAGTTCGGCCCTGACAAACATGCAGGCCCCTGTGGCCCAAAAAATCTCGCTGGCATCATCGTATTGCCCGGTATCCTCTTCGATGGCGAGGAAAAGCCTTCCACGGCAAAACGGGTAGCCGTATTTATCGATGAAACCTCCGGCGGCGCCGGCATATTCAAATTTCTTAGGTTCGTGGTACGACCTGATCTTGGGCTGGCAGGCTGCGATCATCGGATCCTGTTCCATGAGTTCAATAACCGGCGTGATCCAGTTTTCGGTAACCTCGATATCGGAATTGAGCAGGACGTAATATTTGGCTGTAACCTGGCGTAGCGCTAAATTATAACCCTCCGCAAATCCGCAGTTGGTGGGGTTTTGAATAATCCTGATGTCGGGGTAAGTCGTTCTGAGGAAAGCAACAGAATCGTCGGTGGATGCATTATCGGCAACGATGATCTCGGCTTCATCCTTGCTGAACTGGATCAGGGTTGGCAGAAACTGCTGCAGGTATCGCCGCCCGTTCCAATTAAGAATAATAACAGCAACCTGCATCACGGAATGGTTAGAATTAAAATCCGGAATTTCCCGATACTCAGCCCACAGGCGAGGTATCCGTGTGGAATCCCTCTGCCCGGCGTTCACATTCAGGGTAATTTCGTGGTAAAAGTACAAATATTACCTGTCCCGAAATTTTAATTTTAAATAATAATTGACTAGTTGGGCAGGTCCCAGTAGTCCTGCTGCATATTTCCCCAGGATTCAATAACCTGGGTATCCTGCAGGTTGCTTGTGGAATAGATGCGGTTGCGCAGGTCGACTTTCCAGCGTGGGTTGTTGATTTCGCCCGTGGCGTCGGAGTGCAGCAGGAAGAAGTCGCTGGTGACCATATCGGGTGAGAAGAAGATGAATTTCCGGTTCCGCTGGTTATTATTCATCGTATAATACTGCCATATCTCATAAGGATAGTTGCTTGGCTCGCTGTAATGGGTACTGCGGGTATTGGGCGGACCATATTCCAGGTAGACGCGGCCCCGGTCGGTCTGGTAGCCCTTTTTAACGGGAGTGCCAAAGTTCACCTGGACCTTGTGAACCTGCTGTTTGTAGAATAACCAGGCTTTTTCAGGGTTTTTGGGATCGCGCTGGTACCAGTAACTGTAAAAGAACTGCTGCATCGTCTTGACATCGGCCTTCTTCAGTGATTCCCTCATGAAGGCCTTTTCGATGCCGGTGGCTACCGGGTAAGTGCAGCTGATATATTCCTTCAGGGTATCGCGGTTGGTGATCTGTTCGGCAAAGGTGTTGCCGATTTCCGTGGTCTTCACATCCTCCATGGTCACCTTGGCTTTGGGATTCATCCGCTGAAAAAATATCTTTTTTGAGGCGACAATCTCATTTTTCTGGTCCCTGGCTTCGATCACCAGGTTGTAATTCCCGGAGGCAAGATTTTCGATCGAGAATTCGGCCAGCAACACATTGACGCTTTTGGCGACCTCTTTTTTGACCCGGGTATACTGACCCAGTTTCATATTGCTTTCGAACGATTCGATATAGTAGGAGAGGAGAAACTTATCATCCGCTCCCGCTTTGTCCATGTTGTAGAGTTCGGCGTAGAAAGTCATTTT
This sequence comes from uncultured Bacteroidales bacterium, assembly GCA_903928285.1. Lineage (GTDB taxonomy): Bacteria > Bacteroidota > Bacteroidia > Bacteroidales > FEN-979 > CAIVAT01. The sequence continues at coordinate 787 of CAIYQH010000616.1, read as the reverse complement.
GGATTCGATCTCGGGAAAGAAGGTATAGGTGTAGGGCACCAGGTCGTACCCGCTCTTGGTGAGTTCGCTGGTGACCGGGGCTTTTGTGTAGGATTTCACCAGTTCGATCCCCGAGACGGAGGGTTTGTCTTTGGGAAAATCGATGGCAAGTGCCTGGCTGTGTGGCACTGCCGGGGCAGTTTTATTCTTGTCCGACAGCTGGATCTCAAAATCGTAGGTGCCGTTTGGAATGGCAATACGTTGCTGATCCACAAAATAAAGGTTGTTGTTGATTGTATCGTCAACCTCAGAGCTGTATAGCTCATATTTCTTAAAGGCCCTGATCTCCTTATCCTGTTTGAAGGTCATCAGGATATTGACCGTTGCCTGGAACTTTCCATTGTCCTTTTTGATGTAGGCTACACTGTTTCCGGCTACCGAGAGGTAGGTTTCGATATAGGGCCCTTCGGGGGAGTTGAAGGTTGACCAGGTGAGGAAGGCCCACAGGTTTTTTGCCTGGAGTTCAGACGTGGTAAGGGTCACCAGGAGCAGCAACAAAAACGGGAGTATTTTTTTCATGACGGATATTGGTTTTACAATCTACAAAGATAGCAGCGGATGGCTGAATTTACAAGCAAAATCGTTATAATATGAAGAATACCGGCCAAGATGGAACGGTGAATAGCCGCGATTGTTTTGGTGGTTTATAAAAATTGTTTAATTTTGCTCCCGGAGAGATGGCAGAGTGGTCGATTGCGGCGGTCTTGAAAACCGTTGACCTGCAAGGGTCCGGGGGTTCGAATCCCTC
>CAIYQH010000615.1 GCA_903928285.1 uncultured Bacteroidales bacterium | reverse complement strand
GCATTCCGTTGTTTGTCGAGAAACGCCAGCGCCAACGAGGTATTCCCGTCGCGATACCGTAGAATGCCGCTGGTGGCGACTTGATTTTCCGCCAGGAAATCCATCACCATATCACCGGCATGATCGTTGCCCAGGGCGCTGATGAAATCAACGCATACCCCGGCCCTGCCCAGCGATACGGCCGTGTTCAGCATGGATCCCCCGGGGCGGGCGGCCACAGGCTGGTTTTCGCTGAAAATGATATCCAGAACGGTCTCCCCGATACAAAAAACCCTGGCGTTGGTTCCATTCATGGGTTAATATTCGATTTCGAGGCCAAGTTCGTCCTTCAAAGAGTTTAATGCCGGATTTTTCTGAACCATCTGGTCGAATTTTTCTTTATCGGTGTAGGGCCTGGCACTTTTCAGGTTTTCGGCAATGTGCGTGGTAAGCTGGATCTTGAAGTTGTTGAGCCGGGAACGAAGAAACTCCATCATTTCGGTTTTCCGCATGGTCAGCTCCTCTTCGAGCACCTTGTTGCCGAGGGTAAATTCGATGTTCCACCCGGCATTCAGCACGGGTCGCGAGCTTTTCAGGGTTGAGTAAAGGTGGGGAGAGGAAATTTTCAGTGAGTCGGCAAACTCCTCCCAGCAAAGGATCAGTTCATCAGGTGTGAAGGGGGTTGCAGTTTCATTGAGAGCCTGGTCGTCGTCAGCCATTCCGGAACCAGTGCCTGTTTTAGGTACCGGCTTCCTGATGGAGGTGGTGCTGTTGAAATCGTGTTTAATGTCGCGCATCTTCACCGGCTCAACAGGTTTCTTCGGGACTGCTGCGCCGGCAGCCGGATCGGCTGATGGAGGAGTTGTTACTCCCGCAGTTTGCTGAATTGCCTGCAAAGGATTAACAGGAGCGGCTGGAGCCGGCTCGGGAACCACAGCCCTGGCAGGGCTGGATGCCGGCGCTGCAGGCACCGGAGCTGCAACGGAGGCGATGGGAGGTATGGCAACAGGTTTGGAGGGAGCCTGGTCGCCATCCTGCCAGAGCACCAGAGCACACATCTGCATCACCGACAGTTCCAGGTGCAACCTCCTGTTGTTGCTGATCTTGTAACTCAGGTCACATCGGTTGTTGATATCGAGTACATTGATCAGGAAGTGTACCTGGCATCGTTTGGCCTGTTCCACGTAATGATTCCGGATGGATGGGGCCGTCTCCAGCAACCTGGCGGTGGAGGCATCCTTGCACACCAGCAGGTTGCGAAGGTGTTCACCGAAACCGATCAGGAAATGCTGACCTTCAAAACCCTTGTCGATGATGTCGTTGATGGTGAGCAGCGACCCGGGAATATCTCCCGCCAGGATCTGGTCCGTGATCTTGAAAAAATATTCATAGTCCAGCACGTTGAGATTCTCCAGCACGGTATTGTAGTTGAGGGTATTCCCGGCAAAGCTGACGAGCTGGTCAAAGATCGAGAGGGCGTCGCGCATGGCACCGTCGGCTTTCTGCGCGATGATATGAAGGGCATTTTCTTCGGCTGTAATATGTTCCTTTTCGGCAACATGCATCAGGTGACCGGCAATGTCGTCGACGGTAATCCTTTTAAAGTCGAAGATCTGGCACCGTGAAAGAATGGTTGGCAATATCTTGTGTTTCTCCGTAGTGGCCAGGATGAATTTCGCGTAAGGGGGAGGCTCTTCCAGCGTTTTCAGGAATGCGTTGAAGGCAGAGGCCGACAACATGTGGACTTCATCGATGATATAGACCTTGTACCGGCCCATCTGTGGGGGGATGCGCACCTGGTCGACCAGGGTCCGGATGTCGTCGACCGAGTTGTTCGAAGCGCCGTCGAGCTCATAGATATTGAAAGATGCGTTTTCGTTGAATGAAACGCAGGAGGGGCAATGATCGCATGCTTCGATCGCGGAGGAGATGTTCTTGCAGTTGATGGTTTTGGCCAGGATCCGGGCACAGGTGGTCTTGCCTACACCCCTGGGACCGCAGAAAAGAAAGGCCTGGGCCAGCTGGTTATTCTTGATAGCATTCTTGAGGGTATTGGTGATCGACTTCTGACCCACCACGGTATCAAAGGTCTGGGGACGGTATTTTCGGGCTGAAACGATGAAATTCTCCATATCCAATTCGGTTCTTAAATATCATTCAAAAGTACGAAAGTTTTTGTTTTTTATGTAAATTGGCCGCACTTACCAATACGGATACCTATGCTGCTATTCTTAGCCTCCGGCATCACCAACCGGCTCAGATACACCGTTGATCTGATGCTCAGGGAGATGCTCAGCCTGGAGGTTGAACTGACCACTTCAGCTGACCAGTTTCGTCTTTATCACGGCCCAAAAATCGCCTATTCAGCCGGGCTTTTTCCCGACGCCCTGAACATAGAACCATCCGGCCTGCTCTTTGAAGAGGGGATCCGTCAACTCGGGGTGAAAACTACCTGGTTTGACACCGTCCCGGTGCTTTTCCAAACATCAGGCCCCGGATTTCCGCTTCCCTATGATCCCTTTTCAGCAACTTTTTTCATGGTAAGCCGGTATGAAGAATATCTACCCTATATGAAGGATACCTACGGCCGTTTCCCGGTCACTGCTAGCGCTGCATGGGAAGGAAGGTTCCTGGAGATCCCGGTGGTTCACCTCTGGACCGCTATGGTTGGGAATTTGCTGCTCCGGCAATTTCCGGGGCTTCAGATCCGGCAGCGGGAGTACCGGTTTGTGCCGACCATCGACGTTGACCATGCATTTTGCTACCGGTGCCGTCCCTTGCTGAGAACTTTCGGAGGAATAGGCAGGTCGTTGATGTATTTTGAATTGACCGGTATCTTCCACAGGCTGCAGGTCCTCGCCAGGATAAGAAAGGATCCGTACGATACCTTCGATTATATCACTGAAATTCATACCAAATATGGGGTAAATCCGTTGTATTTCATGCTTTTTGCCGATTATGGCGGGGATGATAACAACGTAACCACAGGGTCAAAGACCTTTCACCGGCTGATACGAAAACTTGACAGCCACCAGGGAGTCGGTATCCACCCATCGCTCTCATCCAACAAACATTACCTGAAACTCCAGTCAGAATGCGAGGGATTAAGCGAGGTCGTTAACCGCAATATCATCCACAGCCGGCAACATTTCCTTAAAATATCGATCCCGCGAACCTACCGTGCATTGAATCAACTGGGTATAAGGGATGATTATTCCATGGGCTATTCG
>CAIYQH010000614.1 GCA_903928285.1 uncultured Bacteroidales bacterium | reverse complement strand
TATCGGCGCCTGCGCCAGCTCGCCGCAGCGGTTACTGCCTCCAAGCAGCGTCCGTACTTTGTTCTTGGCGGCCATGGCCCCTCCCCCGACCCAGACTACTTCCTGCGGCTGACCGGCGCCGATGCGGTGGTGATCGGCGAAGGGGAAGCCACAACCGTCGAACTCGCAGCCGCTCTCGAAGCTTGCCGCACCCCGGCCCACGTGAAGGGTTTGGCCTGGCGCGACGGCGACAAGACCGTCATCAATCCCCGGCGCGACCTCATCCAGAACATCGACTCCATCCCGCTGCCCGCCTACGACCTGTTTCCCATGGAGTACTACCGCCTCATTCGCTTTCCCCATGTGCCGTCCAACGCCTTTGCCCTGCCTGTGCTGTCCGGGCGCGGCTGCCCCTTCCTCTGCAACTTCTGCTACCGCATGGACAAGGGTTTCAGGGCTCGCACCACTGGCGCTGTTCTTGAAGAAATTGAGATCCTGCGAAACATTAACTATTTTCAGGTTTTTATATATGTCAGCCAAATCACGCAGCAGGTAATTAGTTTCATCTTCCGAACCATGGTTAACAACCACAACTTCGAAAGTGGAGTAATCCTGGCTCAACAATAAAGGGAGATTTTCCTGAAGGTTATAATATTCATCGCGTGCACATACAATGACCGAAACCGGCTGATCGGAACGTACAAACTCATTTTTCTGTTTAAAAAAGGCAACTTTCCCATAGATCACCCAATAGTAGATCAACTGCACAATGGTAGCCAATGCCAGCAAAATTAGGGTAATAAATAACAGTGGATCCTTTGCGTAAATTTCCTGAATCATCTAATACAATTAATTGGACTAACAAAAGTATTACTCTGAAATGAATTATGATCTATCTTTGGGAAAAAGTTTATAACAGCTACAACATCATATAAAATATTGTTTTACTGACAGATAACTTTTATTAAAATTCTTTTGTTAATCAATACTTTGTGGGGTACCCCGATTTTTATAGCAGTTCGACTGTTGTCGGAAAGGTTTTCACACTGTTTTTTTGTTTACTGACTTACTGAAATACGAATGCAATTCGAATTAAAAATTACTGATCCGCAAAGTGCAGCACGAAGAGGAACTATAACTACCGCGCATGGTGTAATTGAAACTCCTGCTTTTATGCCTGTAGGCACCGCTGGTGCTGTGAAAGCAGTTCATATGCGCGAAGTTAAAGATGATATCAAAGCGCAGATTATCCTGGGTAACACCTATCATTTATACCTCCGCCCTGGTCTTGACATACTTTCCAAAGCCGGTGGTTTGCACAAATTTAACGGATGGAGCGGACCAATACTTACCGATAGCGGTGGATACCAGGTTTATTCGCTTACCGAACGCCGCAAACTCAATGATAATGGTGTAGTTTTCAATTCCCATATCGATGGTTCAAAACACCTTTTCACGCCTGAATACGTAATGGATATTCAACGGGTTATTGGTGCCGATATTATAATGGCATTTGATGAATGTACACCCTGGCCTTGCGAATACGATTATGCCAGCAAATCACTCGATCTTACACATCGGTGGCTATGCCGCTGCATGACCCGGTTTAAAGAAACCGACCCGCATTATGGGTATGAGCAATCACTATTTCCGATCGTGCAGGGAAGCACATTCCGCGATCTGAGAATAAAATCAGCTGAAGAAATTTCAAGGCACAATGCAGATGGGAATGCGATTGGCGGCCTTTCGGTAGGTGAACCCGCCGAACAGATGTACGAAATCACAGAACTTGTTTGCGATAT
>CAIYQH010000613.1 GCA_903928285.1 uncultured Bacteroidales bacterium | reverse complement strand
TACGTTCGGTAACTGAAACCAGCATGATATTCATAAGTCCAATGGCGGCGCCAAGAAGGGTGATGGCCCCGATGATGGTGGCAGCCAGTGTAACATACTTGATATTCTCGATCAGCATCTTGGCAATATTGTCGCTTCTGGTGATCTCGAAGGTGTCTTCGATCCCGACTGGCACCTTGCGGATATTCCGCAAGGTTGCAATCGCCTCCCCGGTAGCCGCATCCACCATCTCCGGACGTTTTGCCATCACATTGATATTAAACGACATGTTAGGCCGGGCGAAGTTGGTACGCACATTGGAAACCGGGATAAAACAGGTCCGGTCGCCGCTGAACCCCATGCTGGAGCCCTTTGATTTCAACACCCCGATGATCTTGAATTTCCCGGGACCGATAGAGATGATCTTCCCGATCGGATCCTCCTTGTTTTTAAACAGATCGGTAACCAGCTGGGCGCCAAGGATGGCGGAACTAAACCCGTAATAAACCTCATTGGCCGTAAAGTTCCTTCCAAATTCAACCTCATCGCCCGAAGTGGCCAGGTAGTTCTCATCGGCGCCGATCACCCCGACATTCGGGTTGGTCTTATTGGTGCCGTATTTCAACGTGGCGATGCCGGTAGCCCTTGTAAATATTGAAGTGAATGCCGGGAATTCGTAACGATCTTTAAACTCCTGCGCCTGGTTGTAGGTAATGGGTTCATAACGCTTTTCCGTATGATCTCCCCCTCCCATGTGGATGTTCATCGACCGATTCCGGATGGTAAATGTGTTCGAACCCATCATTGAAAAATTCTGCGTGAGATAATATTTGATAGAATCGGTAGCTGTCAGAATACCAACAAGAGCCATAATACCAAAGGAGATGATCAGGATGGTGAGGATGGTCCGCAACAGATGGCTGCGGATCGAGATCAGCGAGATATTGATATTTTCAAGAACCAGCGAGTTTTTCATACTAACGTTTTCATTACATTAAAATTTCTTGCCATAGGCAAGATCGCCCGCATCTCCGAGACCCGGGACAATATAGGACTGGGCGGTCATCTCGTCGTCGATGGCGGCAACCCATAGGGTGATATCCTGTTGTGGCAGGTTCTTCCTGATATAATCAATGCCCTCCACGCTGGCTACCGCAGCCACGATATGCGTGTGTTTTGGCTTCCCATGGCTTAACAGTTCACGGTATGCCAGGCTCATCGACGAACCTGAGGCAAGCATCGTGTCGCAAAGAATCACCACCTTGTCCTCGATCTCGGTCACCGAAGCATATTCCATACTGACCGTGAAGGTGCCATCCTTGTGATGACGGCGGAAAGCCGAGATGAATGCATTTCCTGATTTGTCAAAATAGTTCAGGAACCCCTGGTGAAAAGGAAGCCCTGCACGGAGAATGGTTGCCAATACCGGGTAGTCGATGAGCATGGGGACATTGGCAATGCCAAGTTGCGTAACGACCTCCCTGGTTTCATAGGCGAGTTCCCTGCTGATTTCATAGGCAAAAATTCCACCGAGCCGTTCCAGGGTATAACGGAACCTTAAACTGTCCTTCTGAATCTCCGCATCCCTCAATTCTGCAATAAACTGGTTGACGATGGAATTACCCGACGATATGTTATGAACCATTTTCTTGAATTTTTACGTTACATTCACAAAAATAGCATTTTTTCTCTATTGCCGGAATTTACGGGCAAAATAAAGCAACTGGCTGACAATTCCGGACAACCGGTTTATCCGGATTGCAGGATAGGTAACCTCTTCCGCGCCAAATCCCTTGTAAAACCGGCCCAGGTTGGGATCATTCCCCCCTTCAAAATCGAGGATGGCGTATTTTCCGGCATTCTCCGCCAGGAAATGGTCAATCAGCCTGAACATGGCCCCGTTCTCACGTGCCTGCCGGGCTGAGGCGGCAAAAAGAAAATAAACATGCCCTTTGTCGAAAAGGAAGAAGGCCGACGTACAAAGGGCCCCTTTGTTGTCGGAAACCCCTGAAATATAGCCCAGTTGATGTTCAACACAATAGTTTATCAGATTACTGATGATCCCGTAATGAACAGGCATCAGTTTCCCCTCCTTTTTCCCGAAGTTTTCCCTGAAGAGTCCAACCAGCGCCTCTGTAGCTATTTCCCTGTTCACTGAAAGGTTCATCTCCGCGGCTTTCCTGATATTTCTTTTCGTATTCTGGGCATACCTGCCCGATATGCCAGCATAATCCAGCTCGATGTTCAGTTCATGATTTACCCTTTGCGTCACACCAAATCCTTCCAGCTGTTTGTTATTCATGGAATTCAGCTGGATATCGGCAAACCTGAAGGCTTGCGGTATTGCCGCGAGGAAGCGTTCAGCATCCTCAGTCCCTTCGCGGGATTTGGAAAACAGTCCGAGTTGTTGTGTGAAATAGGGTTGATAAAGGTAACTGATTCCCCATTTCCGGTTATGGGTCAGTGGAAAAACGCTGGCATACCCTTCTTCCACGAGGGCTTCCCAGCCGGGACAAACCACATCGAGGTACCATGAATAGCCGTACACCCTGCCGTTAACGGCGTTGCTGATGCATTCATCCCATCGGGGTTTGTCTATTTCGGTATGTCGCAGATACTGAATCATCTTATTTTTCAGGTGGATGCCAGGTGAACCATCTCCTCGAAAACCCTTCGCCAGCCGAGCCACCTACCTTTATCCGTAAGGCTTTCATTATGCCACAGGCTGACAAAATCGCCATTGACCGATTTAACGGTACGTATCAGCCCGGCGATTTTTTCAAGGCCTTTTTCAGGGTTTAGACGAAGTTTATCCTTTAACGTTACATCCATCATGATAACAGGGTGAATCATCAGGGTGGTGATGATGTTTCTGGAGATGTCGAAAAACGGGTACGGGATGGAAATTCCGGCACGAAACCCGCTGGGGAGAACCCATGG
>CAIYQH010000612.1 GCA_903928285.1 uncultured Bacteroidales bacterium | reverse complement strand
GACAAGGATACAGGGAACCGCTTTGATTACGTAGGGTTCCAGGAAATCCTCCCTGATATGGCCCGGAAAAATGTTGCTTGCCGAAAGCGATGTGAATATGAATACCAGGCAAAGGAGCGCGATCTCAACTGGCCTTGGTCTGAACGACAGAAGCCAGATATAAATTCCCGAAGTGGCGATGATAAAGCTGGGCGACTCGGCCCTGTGGTTGAAAATCACCACCCATATCAGCACGGCGGTCAGAAGGAGTACCCTGACCCTGTATTCAGGCAGGGAACGATACCGAAACAAAGGGAAACACATCAGCAGGAAGCCGGCGACTACGACTATAATTTTCGAAGGATCCAGGCTGAACCAGCTTTTCAACCAGCCCATCACCGAGAGACCGTAAAATACGGAATGGTCCGTTTTCAGCAGTTCAAAGTACTGGATATAGGACGATTTGAACTGTTCCAGACCTATCACCGGCAGGGGGAGCAACCCCAGCAGCAGGAAAGATCCCGCAGCGTAAAGCAGGATTTTCATCCTTCCCGGGTAGAACAGGAAAAGTATCAAGGCAACAATCCCGAATATCTTGATATAGAAGGTTGTAATGATGCACAGGGTGGCCAGGAGATAGCGCTGTTTTTCAAACAGGCCGAAACTCAGGATCAGCAGTCCGGCCACCAGGACATTGCTCTGGCTGTTCTGCAGGGAAACCACCATATCGGGCAGCGCCAACAGCAGGATCAGCGCCTTCTTTCTGATATCAGGTGCAGGCAGGTACCAGATGGCCAGGAGAAAAACCAGCGTGTTTAAAAGGTTCCAAAGCGACAATCCAAGCCAGTCGGGAAACCAGGCCAATACTCCGAATAAAAAGGCAAAGGTCGGGCTGTATTTGAACAGATCGATCTGTTCGGCAGGATACTCGACATAGAGGTTTTTCCCCTCAATCAGGTGAAAGTAGCTGCGCTGGAAAATGACATAGTTGTTGTATTTTGTATAGGCCGGTTTCTGCCCGGGCAGGGTTTTCCGCTGCAATACATAAGCCTGCAAGGTTGCCACCAGCGTAATGAGGATAAACAGGAGGGCAATCGCCTGAAAACTTTTTAACGGAATTGTCAATTTTTTAAGCAAACCAGGGATGTGTAATTTCATTCAAAGATAAAATATTTGATAGAAACTCAGGTATGCCAGATAAAACATCCTGGAAATAATCCGTCCAGGGAAAACCTTTCTCCAAAAAGGGCAAATACAGCCGCTCCGCTGCCTGACATTGCCGCATAGAGGGCTCCCGCATCATAGAGGGTGGATTTAATGCTCCCGATCACAGGGTATTTCGCGATTACAGGTATTTCGAAATCATTTACCAGCTTATCTTTCCATTCACTTACCGGCAAGCGGACCAGCTCTTTGATCTGCAACAGGGGAATCGCCGGGATAATCATTGAATAGGCATCTGCCGTGCTGACATGTACCTCAGGAAGGACCAATGCCAGGTTTAGTCCGGCAAGATCAATTCCGATAGCTTCAAACCGGTCGCCCTTTTCACAAGCATAACAAGGGGAGTTCCGGATGAAAAAGGCACAATCGCTACCCAGGCGGCGTGCAAAGTTCTCCAGTTGTTCAGCAGCTAAACCCAGATCGAACAGTTGGTTAAGCAGGATAAGGGTATGGGCCCCATCGGATGAGCCTCCTCCAAGTCCGGCGCCCATCGGGATTACCTTGTGAAGGTGTATCTTTACGGCGGGCAGGCCGAATTCCTGCTGCATCAGCAGCCAGGCTTTGACGCATAGGTTCCGGTCAACCTCCCCGGGAACCGGTAATCCTGTGGAGCTGAAACCGAAAACTCCATCACCTGCCGGGATGATCTCCAGGACATCACATAGTGGCACGGGATAAAATACCGTTTCAATATTGTGATAGCCATCGCTGCGTTTGCCGATGATGTTCAGCCCCAGGTTGATTTTGCAATTAGGAAATATTACCATATATCAGCCATTACATGTTCATTTCAACCCGTCGGGAAACACCGCCGGCCTTGAAAAGGCGGGATTGGTTACAAAGGAGCTGTCGGTCAATGCAAGCAGGAATGACTTCAGGTCGGAGAGTTGCGAAGGGGTCAGATGAACGCCGTGGGTTCCGATATGGTGCATCATCGGGCTGATAGACGGGGACCAAACCAGTTGTGAATTATAGAAATTGAGCACCTCGTCGAGCGTGCTGAAACGGCCGTCGTGCATATAGGGCGGCCTGAAAACCAGGTTGCGCAAGGTAGGAGCCTTATAGGCGCCGATATCCAGGGCATTGCCTGTTACCGAAAACCGGTCGGCCGGGTCGGTGAACACCGAATCCTTGCCATTGTTGTAAAACAGGTTGGTTGTAAACACGGGGTTGCCATCTCCTCCGTGACAGTGAAAACAATCGCCACCCTGCTCGGTCATAAAAAGCACATAGCCGCTGCGTTCGGAATTGTTTAACTGGTAACTGCCCCGCAGGTAACGGTCGAATTTCGAGTCGGCTGAAACCAGGGTTCTGACGAACTGGGCGATGGCACGTCCCATATTCTTCACAGTTACATGATCGGAGCCAAAGGCCTTTTTAAAAAGCTGTGGGTACCCGGGTATGGTTTGAAACAAAGCGGCAACCCTGGATGTGTCGCCCGCCATTTCATGGGGAGCCACGATGGCCATCCAGGTAACATCTTCCAGGTTTGTCATTGCCTTGTTGGTATTCCCGGCAGATACCTTCCCGTTCCACAGGTATCCTTTATTGGTCCACACCAGGTTGATCATGGGCATCATGAAATGGGGAGTGAAAATGCCTGTCAACCCGTAGGGATGACCATCATAAAACCGCGATTCTCCCATGCCGCATTCGAACGAGTGCGACTGCAGGTGACAGGTGGAGCAGCTCATCAGCGAATCGGGCTGGGTCCGTCCCGACATCCGGCCATCATAGAAAAGGTAACGGCCAAGAGTCACGCCTTCAACCGTCATCGGGTTGTCAGACGGGATATTGAGCACATCGGGGAAAAAGCGGGGAATCTCTATTTTATAGGGGGTTGGCTGATAAGCCGCCGTTACCGGCTGATTTTTTTTGCAGGAAAGGCTGAATAACATCAGTCCAAACAATAACAGGAACAGGCGAGAACCGGCCAGGCAGCCAGGGCCCGGGAATCGTTTCAATCGTTGTACCTGTTTCATTTCACAATTTATTTTATGTATAGTAAACCGATCTTGGGCTGACCTACTTTCTCACGGTAATAATAAAAGCTTTACGCCCGTTTAAACAGGCTTTGTGCATACCCTCCTGGTATTGCATGATACCTCCGGGATAATCGTCAAAATCGAAGGTTGCCGGTCCGTCGAACCACCTGTCAATCTGCATGGCACATTCTATCGTGCATATCTTGCCTGAAACCACGGTAAACATGGTTGGGATCGTAACCCTGAAATCATTCTGAACATATCCCGTAATGGAATCGGGGTTTGGCATGGCGGCGCTGTATAACTGACCGATCCCGAGGTGGAACATAAATGGTTTCAATCCTGAAGCCGCGTGGCTGGTATATTCAAGATTCATCTTCATGTAATGGTAGCCCCCGCCAAGGATGTCGGGCCATGCCATGTCGCGTTCGGGAGGGTTCGGAAAGCGGTTGGAGATGTTTTTTGCTGCACTGATTCCAAAGGTGAACGAAACCGAATCACAGGCGCCGGGGGTGATCCCGTCGGCAGGAGCCCAGGACAGCGTTTCGGGCACCCGCATATCCACATAGTGGATTCCCAGGCCGGCCATGATTTGGACAGGTTTTCCCCCTTTTTGCCAGAGGATGAAGTCCGAAACAAAGTACTGAAGGTCGGCAACTTTATAAAGGTGTTTGGTTCCGGTCGAATAGAGAAGGGTATCCGGCAATAAAAGTTTCTGATCAACTTCATGGCTGAATACAACCTGAACCCGGCCTGACCTGACGTAATCCGTTTCAGAGGATTTCGAACATCCGGCAATCAGGAAAACGGTAACGACAAAAGAAACAGTGTACCTCATGATAAGCTCCAGTCTATCTCATTAACGCCTTGTTGCCGTAATAAATTGTTGATTTTTGAAAAATGGCGGCATCCGAAAAAGCCCCGGTGCGCCGACAGCGGGGAGGGATGCACCGCCGTGAGGATGTGGTGGCGCGATTCATCGATCAGCGACCGTTTGGCGATGGCAAAATTACCCCACAGGACGAATACCAGTTCGCTTCGCAACAGGGAGAGCTGGGAGATGGCTGCATCTGTAAAGGTTTCCCAACCGTGGTTCTGGTGTGAACCAGCCTGGTTTTCCCTGACCGTAAGGGTGGCATTCAGCAGGAGTACCCCCTGGTCGGCCCACCTGGTGAGGTCGCCACTTACAGGGGGAACCAACCCAAGGTCTGATTGCAGCTCCTTCAGGATATTGTTCAGCGAGGGGGGCTTCGGTATACCGGCCGGCACCGAAAAACATAAGCCATGTGCCTGCCCTGGTCCGTGGTATGGGTCCTGTCCTAACAAAACCACCTTGACCCTGTCAAATGGTGTATGGTCAAATGCATTGAAAATCATCCTTCCTGGTGGGTAAATGCGATATTTTTGTTTTTCCTCCAGTAGGAATTTCTTGATATCCTGGAAATATATTTTCTCAAACTCCGCGCCCAACACCGTTTTCCAACTTTCATCAATTACAGGATTGACCTTTTCCATCGATTTATAAACTATTTAACGTTGATAACTTTACACAATAAATTTTAAAAATATTTGTTCATGATTGCAGATAGCCGTACTTTTGCACCAGATTTTCACTCACATCAGAAGCAGACACCATGAAAAAAATACTTGTTATATTATTAGCCACTGTTCTGTTAGGTATTGTTTCTTCCTGTACTTCGAACCAACATTGTGCTGCGTATGGTGAAAAGCAAAGGTACCAAATTGAGCGTCGTTAAAAGAGCTTTTCCATTTGATTTTTTTTGAAGAATGGGAGGCTACGGCTTCCCATTTCTTTTTTACCTTTGTCAGATTACCGATCCTCCCTGTACATGAAACCGATCCTCCTTTCCCTGTTGTTGCTGACCCTTTTCACAGGGCAGGCTTTTACTCAGAGCCAGGGAACCGATGCTGTGGCCGATACCATACCCGAGAATGTGTTACTCGAGAACCAGTGGAGCCTGGGAGCCATGCTCCACACAAACGGATGGGGTTTGAAATTCAGGAAAGGCCATAACCTTGCGGCGCTGCGCCAGTTGATGTGGGAGGTCGAATTTTCCACTTATAAATCCTCGAAGGAGGTCAGGAGTATCAACCCGAACTATTCCGATTCACGTTCATTTTTTTACGGAAAACTAAACTATGTATGGTTTTTTCGTGGCGGTGTCGGTCAGCAGCATATCCTGAACCGGAAACCCTACTGGGGTGGCGTCCAATTAAGCTGGATCTATTACGGAGGTTTTTCCCTTGCCGTAACAAAACCGGTATTCCTCTATATTATTTATAAAAGGGATGGCTATCCCGACCAGTTCAAAGAGGAGAAGTATAATCCTGACACCCAGCAAATTTATGATATTTTCGGAAGGGGATCCTTTCTTTCGGGGTTCAGCCAGTTGGGTTTCCATCCCGGTGTATATGGAAAAACAGGCCTTGATTTTGAATTCGGCGCCAGGAACAGGCTCATCAGTTCCCTCGAAGCCGGGGCGACGCTCGATTACTCTCCCCTGCCGGTGGCGATCATGGCTTACAATCCCCGACAGAATTTATTCCTGACCTTGTACGTGAGCGTTATGTTCGGGAAAAGGTACAATAAATAAGCAACGCCATTTCAGCGTACAAACCCCACCTCTCCATGGTCGAACATTAAGGTATCGCCTGTGTGCGTTTCTATCAGTAATTGCCCTGTAAGGCTCACACCCTTGATTTTCGCTCTATTGGTACTCCCCCGAAACGTGTAATCGCGCCATAGTTCAAAGCCCAGCAGGCGGGAGTTGTAATTAGCATCCAGATTACCGTTACCAGGATCCTGCAATGCAGCATACCTCGCGTTGAGATGCCGGCAAACTCCGGTCAGCATCTCCCTGATATCCATTTCCTGGTGAAGGAAACTGATGAGGGAGGCGGGATTTGGGATTTCGGGCGAAAAAACCATCTGGTTGACATTGATGCCAATGCCCACCAGCGAAGTATCTAACTTCGATCCCATGATCTTGTTTTCAATTAAGATCCCCCCGATCTTATTTTCACCGACATAGATATCATTGGGCCACTTGATTGATACCGCAGGATGGGATACCCTGCCGAGCCCGGCGGCAACGAAATCGGCTACGCCAAGCGCAACGGCTTTATTCAGCATGAACTGACGGTGGGGGGCAAGAAACCGGGGACGCAGGATAATGGTAAAGGAGAGGTTTTTCCCGGGTTCGCTCAGCCAGGTATGGTCATGCTGGCCCCTGCCTGCATATTGATCATGCGCCCATACGACCTCCCCGCCGGCAGGATCATGCTCCTGAAAAATCTGATCCGCTATGGTATTGGTTGAATCAACCCTGTCAAATTCGAAAATTTTATAGCCGATCAATGCTCTCTGGATTATTTTGCAAAATTATTTTTCCTCACGGAGAATCTCCGGAATAGAGATATAACGTGGCTTTCGACCATTTTAGTGTAATCCCTGGTCCGAAACTGTAAAAAAAAACGGGATTCCCGCATTACTTTTTCTATGTTTTCCTGATTAATCAATAAAAGCCATGGAAACTTACATCAACCGCACGCCAATCCGCACCTGGGCCGAAGATGACCGTCCGAGGGAAAAATTCCTCCTCAAGGGGCGCCACAGCATGAGCGATGCGGAACTGCTCGCCCTGCTTATCGGCTCCGGAACACGTCATGATACGGCCGTGGATCTGGCAAAGCAAATATTAAAGCTGGCGCATGACAACCTTGCCGAACTATCAAAGCTAAGTATCTCCGACCTGCTCGCCGTCAGGGGAATCGGCAAAGTGCGGGCCATCACGATCATTGCAGCCCTGGAAATCGGGCGGCGGCGGAATGAGTCGTTGGTAATGGTGCGGGAAAAGATAAGCCGCAGCAGGGATGCCTACGATATTTTTCGCAGCACGATAGGCGACCTGCCCTATGAAGAATTCTGGATTATCCTGCTGAACCGTGCCAACAAGGTTCTTCATAAGTGTAACATCAGTGAAGGAGGTATTTCAGGAACTGTGGTTGATCCGAAGAAAATTTTCAAGATCAGCCTCGATCACCACGCCTCCTCCATTATTCTCGGGCATAACCATCCATCGGGCGTGGTGACGCCCAGCGAAGCGGATAAAATCCTCACCAAAAAAATCTGTGATGCGGGCGCTTTGCTGGATGTGGCGGTGATTGACCATCTCATTATCGGAGAGGACGGGTACTATAGTTTTGCCGATGAGGGATTGTTATAGACTGATCCCCTCAAACCGGTAGCCCAGCGCCGAAAAGTGTTCCAGCATCGCCGGCAGGGCGTACCTGACATTGGCGATGGATTTCAGATGATCGTGAAAAACGACTACAGATCCCTGTTTCGTGTGATCAATGGCATTGTTCAGGCATTGTTCAGGCGTTACCCGTTTATCATAATCGCTGGTCAGTACCGACCAGAGGATAATCCGGTAGTCGTTTCTCAGCAGGAAGTATTGGGAGAGTGTAAAGCGGCCATAGGGAGGCCTGAACAGCTTTGTTTCGACATAGTCCCTGCAACGGCTCACATCCTCGGCATAGGCGCCAGGCGAGGTCTTCCAGCCATTGAGATGATGAAAGGTATGGTTTCCGATGGCATGTCCTGCTTCCTTAATCTGTTTAAAAATTTCGGGATATTTCCTGACATTGTCGCCCACCACGAAAAAGGTGGCTTTGGCCTCATATTTTGCCAGGATTGACAGTACCTCCGGCGTTACTTCAGGAATTGGGCCATCATCAAAGGTAATGTAGATGACCTTCTCTGCTGTTGGCAGGTCACACACAAGGTACCGGGGACTCAGCCACCTGAGGAAAAAAGGCGGGGCTACGGGACTCATTGGGTGGGTGGCTGATAAACCTTTTCAATATAAAGGTCATAGTATTTTTTCATCACCACATCGGTCTTGGCAGCCATCTTATCCTGCTTTGCCTCCTTGAGGGCAACACCCAGCCGCTGGATGGTATACACCGACTCCTGGATATTTATATCCAGCCGTTTAAGATCTTCATTGGGAAATGAAAAATAGTAGGCCAGCTCACCTGTCATATTTTTTAATAGTTTAACAGCCAGGGCGTTGGCTTTGGCAGTTTCACCCGTTTTAAAATAGCCGTCAACCAGGGGAACTGTGAAAAAGTCAAAACTGACAGCTGTTTCGGGCAACACTTCCAGGCACCTGTCGATGACCCGTTTGGCCGAGTCGAGCTTTCCTTCGCGAACGAGGGCGTCGGAAAGCCTGCCGAACAGTCCGCGGAAATTCATCACCATCCGGGCATTGGTTTCATCGATATAAACCCGTGGGTCGTTCATCCCGCCCCAGGTAAATTTGTTCATCACGTTATCATACATGATGGTGGTATTGACTTCGCCCACCTGTCCGTCGGCATCCCTTGCCCTGATGGGGAGCAGGCGATAAGCCAGGCCCTCGAGGTGGAAATACTTGTCGAGCCCTATATAGGTATCGGCTCCGGTGGTCATCACAAAATATACCGGGCGCTTCCAGTTATTGGTCGCCAGCAGGTCGAGGATCATCAGGTTGGCCTTTTCAACAGCCTGGGCCTTGATCTCCCAGCGGATAGTATCCAGCCTGTTTTCCATTCCGCGCGGAATGGCTCCCGTACTCTTGATCGTGGCGGGGTCGTAGGTAACCATGAATTTCTTGGTTGGAAAATAGTCGATCATGCCAACCTGCGAGGTATTCATCTTCAGCTTGGTATCGTCGGTGGCGATGATCCCCAGGAGGTCCTTCACATCGATATAGGTGTTTTTCAGCCCCTCATCCTCGATCAGGTAGGTAACATCATGCGTTCCCTGGCGGTACTTGTCTTTTGTCAGCGAAAATGGCACCGGGCTCGAATTGTAAGCCTGGCGCTTCATCTGGTCGATATACCATTCGGTGTTGAGCAGGCTCAGGTTCACCACCCTGACATCGGTACGGAATCCCTCCACCTCCTGGGCATACCACAAGGGGAAGGTATCGTTGTCGCCATTGGTAAAAAGGATGGCATCCGGAGCGCATGAATTCAGGTAATTTTTTGCCATGGCCAGCGAGGTATAGCGGTTTGACCTGTCATGGTCATTCCATCCCTGCTGGGCCATCAGCGTGACCACTCCCAGGCCGCGGATCATCGATACGACCAGGGCGATTTTCTTTCCGCCATACTTTTCAAGCCATCGCACCAACTGGATGATCCCCAGCCCGATCCACATGGCAAAGGCATAAAAGGAGCCTGCAAAGGAGTAATCACGTTCACGTGGCTGCGGCGAATGGGAATTCAGGTAGAGTACAATGGCAATGCCGGTCATGAAGAAAAGGAGAAAGATAACCCAGGCATTGTGCTTATCCTGTTTGACGGATAGATAAACCCCTATAAGGCCCAGCAGCAGCGGCAGAAAATAAAAGCTGTTGTCACCCCTGTTTTTGCGGCTTTCGGGAATATCCTGCGGCCCGAGCCGCATTGTGTCGACAAAGGCGATGCCGCTTTTCCAGTTTCCATTGATTTTGTTGCCCAATCCCTGATTATCATTCTGTTTTCCAGCGAAATTCCACATGAAATAACGATAATACATATGCACCAGCTGGTAATTCCAGAAAAAGGTAAGGTTCTCGAAAAAGGTAGGCACGTTGCGGGTTTCAGACCGTTCTCCCGACTGAACTTCGACAGGGGTTCCCATTACATGTCCCCAGCGGACGTATTCGCCCTCAAACCTTGATTCCGACTGATCCCACATCCGCGGAAAAAGGGTCGTAAAGCGCGGGTCGAAGACCGGGATCACCTTTTCGCGTTTATCGGTAATTACATATTTGCCCGATTTGATATCCTTCACATAAACAGGATTTCCATCGGCGCGGTCAACCACGGGCGCATTGTAATATTGCCCCTTGAGCAGGGGCCAGTCGCCATATTGTTCGCGGTTCAGGTAGGCCAGCAGGTACATGGCATTTTCTGGGTTGTTCTCATCGAGCGGGGTATCGGCATTACTGCGGATCACCAGCATCAGGAAGGAGGAATACCCGATCACGATAAAGGTAAAGGCCAGGATAATGGCATTCCAGACGTGTTTCTCCTTTTTGCGCGTGAAACGGAGCCCCCAGAGGATCAAACCCACCAGGAACAGGAAATAGATGATGGTTCCGTAGTTGAAGGGGAGTCCGGCAGTGTTGACAAAAAACAGTTCGAAAAGTCCGGCCAGTTTGATAATCCAGGGGATGATCACGTACATCACGATGGCCAGGAGCACGATGGATAGTGCGGAGGTAATGACCATGCCGGTCCAGGAAGGTTTCGGATATTTTTTAAAGTAGTAGACGAAGGTGATGGCAGGGATGGCCAGCAGGTTCAGCAGATGGACGCCGATGGAGAGTCCCATCAGGTAGGCGATCAGGATCAGCCAGCGGTAGGCGCGCTGTTCATCGGCGTGTTCCTCCCATTTAAAAATGGCCCAGACTACGATGGCCGTAAAGAAGGATGACATGGCATAAACCTCGCCCTCAACGGCCGAAAACCAGAAGGAATCGGTAAAGGTATAGGCCAGCGAACCGACTAGGCCGGCGCCCATGATGGTATAGAGGTTATGGGAGGTCATCTCTTCATCCCCGCGGATGACGATTTTCCTGGCGATCATGGTGATGGTCCAGAACAGGAACAGGATGGTAAACCCGCTGGCCAGGGCCGACATGGTGTTGACCATCCTGGCAACATGCTGCAGGTTCCCGAAGGCAAACAGCGAAAAGAAGCGTCCGATCATCTGGAAGAGCGGAGCTCCCGGCGGGTGGCCCACCTCAAGCTTGAAGGCGGTGGAGATATATTCGCCGCAATCCCAGTAACTCATGGTGGGCTCGGAGGTCAGAATATAGACGATGGAGGCAATGACAAACACAGCCCAGCCAAGGATGTTGTTGATCTTTTTGTAGCTGTTCATGAAACATAGCGTTGAAGCCTGGCAAAGGTAGGAAAAATAGAGACATTTTTGTATTTTTGCCCGGCATTGAAAAATCCATAATCATGAATAAACTCGTATTGATACGCCATGGTGAAAGCGCCTGGAACAAGGAAAACCGCTTTACCGGCTGGACAGATGTCGAACTATCGGAACGCGGCATCAAAGAGGCCATCGAGGCCGGAAAGATCCTCAAGCGCGAAGGCTTCGAATTTAAAATCGCCTATACCAGCTACCTCACCCGCGCCCTGCATACCCTGTGGCTCGTGCTCGAGCAGATGGACCTGCAATGGATCCCTGTGGAAAAGAGCTGGCGGCTGAATGAAAAACACTATGGTGTGCTTCAGGGGTTGAACAAATCGGAGACTGCCGAAAAATATGGCAATGAGCAGGTCCTTATCTGGCGTCGCAGCTATGACGTGCGTCCGCCAGCACTCGATATGGACGACCCGCGTCATCCGCGGTTCGATCACCGCTATCACGATCTAGATCCCAAAGATATTCCTGCAACAGAGGCCCTGAAAGATACCGTCGAACGAATTGTTCCCTACTGGAAAGAGGAGATGGAACCCGCCCTCAAAAAACATAAGCAGATCGTGGTTGCCGCCCATGGAAACAGCCTGAGAGGTATCCTGAAATACCTGAAGAGCATCTCCGACCAGGATATCGTTGGCATCAACCTGCCGACGGGAATTCCCTATGTTTTCGAATTCGACGACCAGATGAACCTCCGGAAAGATTATTTCCTGGGCGATCCCGACGTCATTAAAAAACTGATGGACGAGGTGGCAAACCAGGGTAAGAAAAAATAGCATATGGTAAAACGCTGGGTGATCCCCGACCTGCATGGGTGTGTGAACACCGTAAAATCAATGGTTTCCGACCTGATCAGGCCCATGCGGTCTGACGAACTCTACTTTTTAGGAGATTATGTCGACCGGGGGCCCGACTCCAGGGGGGTGATCGATTTCATCAGGTCGATGCAGCGCGACGGTTACAACGTGACGGCACTGAAGGGCAACCATGAAGATTTTTTAGTGGAACTCTTTGACGCTGAAAATAAATCAATGAGTGCCTGGTGGTATAATTTTGGCAATAAAAAACATAAGGCGTGGCAAGAAATCGGCGGCAAACCGACCCTCGGCAGCTTCGGTGTATCCAACATCCGCGATGTTCCGCAGGATTATATCGACTGGATGCGCAACCTCCCCCATTACGCTGAGTTGGATCGCTTCGTACTGGTCCATGCGGGACTGAATTTCAAGAACGAAGATCCTTACGAGGACCTACGGGCCATGCTATGGCTGCGCGACTACGAGATAAAACCCGAAAAGATCGGCGGCCGGCGAATCATCCACGGCCATGTGCCTGTGAACATGGAGCTGATCACCCTGGCAGTAAAAAATACATTTTACAAGTTCATCGACCTGGACAACGGTCCCTATATTTCGGGAAAAGATGGCTATGGAAACCTCGTGGCGCTGGAACTCGACAGCATGGAAATGGTAATCCAGTATAACATGGATATTAAATAGCTGCAAAGGCGGATTGTTAGCAAATCACAGACCTGTTCCGTTATTTTCGTCCGTTCATCCTGTTGATAGCCTCCTGCAGAGTTTTCTCGATGGGAAGGTAGTTGAAATCCGACCAGAACCGGTGGTCTTCGGGTCCGACCAGTTGGTCCCATCGTTGATTTACGCCAACCGATTTATCTCCCCTGAAGCTTCTCACAGTTTCGGGATCCCGCGACACATCGGTCACCACCACCTCGTTTTTATGGGAAAACTTCAGCTTTTGCCGGGTTGCAGGGTTGGTAAAGGTCAACCAGTTTTCGATACTGATGGTGTTCAGGTAATAACTTCCGTTGCGAAGCGACCAGGTGGTGGTCCAGTCCATCAGCGGCATCTCCTCGATCCAGCCGGAGCTGTTGCCGATGGTATAGGGATGGTTGTACTTCTGTTTTTCATATTGGTCAAAGGCCTCAAAGCTGGGTTTCTGCGTGATCTTCAGCAAGGCAAAATCGGCGGTATTGACAAATAGCTCGCCCTTCCACAGGGTCTCGCTCACGCCGCGCTTCTGATCAAACCAGATATGATACAGTTTTCCCCCTTCGGGCCTGCTGATCTCCTCCATCTTGAACTGGTAATAACGGAAGAGTTTTTCATCCAATACCGTGTGATGATAGAATTCTACGAAGTCGTTGATGAAATTACATCCCAGGCAACCGGCGCTTTTCCCCAGGCCGCCGATGGCATTCACCAGGCTGGTGTCGGAAATGACCCTCCCCTTCAGCAACAGGGGGATATTCGACTGCCGGTGATGCTCCTTTTCCCTGCCCTGGTCATAAAGATGGTAGCCGGTCTTCATATCCCCGATGATGGCTTCGGTATACTCGGCAAGCTTGTTGTTCAGGAACTTCCTGGAACGGATAAAGGCGGTGAGGATCAGCGAATCTTCGCCATAATTGGCGGGAATGTGCGCTACCACCTGACGGATCACCTCTTCGGGGGAAAGAGAGACGATCTCCACCTCCGCCAGCTCGAAAACCTTCGGTTTCAGGGCGATTTCAATGGCAGATGTAAGATGACCGGCAATGGAACAGCTGGCGGAGAAATATCCAAGATAGGCCACCAGCAGGGTATCCCGTGAATAACGGTCAGGAATGCTGATCCTGAAATCGCCATCATCGTTGGTTACCGTACCCAGGGTGCTGTTTTTTACCGATATCAACGCAAAGGGCAGCCCCTTGCCGGTCGATGCATCGGTAATCCTGCCCGAGAGGTTTAGCGTTTCCTGCGGAAATGACAGGATAGGCAGCAAGAAGAACAGGATAACCAGGTAACCCGGTAAAAGCGTCTTCCATTTCGCGGGTAGTGATCTGAAAAGCTTCATGAACCCAATATTTTCATTAAAAGTACAGATTATTTTGTATATAAGGTGTGAGATGTGAAATCCAAAATCCGAAATTCCCGACCATCCCTGAATATGGTTGACCGTTGGGAAGTACAAAGTTCAAAGGACGAACAACGACCTGCTAAGCCCAAACTTGGTGCTTCGTCAGTCGCACCTGGTATTTCTCGTTGTACCGCACTCAATGTCAGAAGTCAGGAAGCGTCAGGGGAGAGGTCATTCTCAATACAATGAACATCTACTGGTATGATTCGGATCAATGGATAATAAAGATTTTATTTCGTAAATTTATCAAATGAAAACAGTTATCAGAGGATTGCCAGTATGGGTTGTGTTGTTGTTTACGCAGCTGGTTCCTGGTTACGGCCAGGGCAACTGGAACCCTGCCGGGGCCGATCTTAGCTTCCCGCGCACCCTGCTCGACAGCACCAAGGTTCCTTCGGTGCGGCAAACGCTTTCAACTCCTGAAATCACCGGCTTATATCATTCCCTATACCTGAATGCTATGGGTACCATTTCAGTGGATGACTCGACCGATTATGCCCGGCTTACCCGAGCCCTGATGGCCAAAGAGGCCGCTTTTGCGGTATTGATGAACCGGAAATATGAGGGTGGTGTAATCATGCCCATGACTACCTCCGAACGTGACACGATGATCCACAAATGCCTGTGGTTGCTTGAAAAGATGAATACCAATGTCGGTTACCAGCCGGGGTGGGTGTTTTACCAGGAGTGGCAATTCAGGTCGAAGGAGCTTATCGGATACCTTGTTGCATGGGATTTGCTCCGGGGTGCCGGAATAGTGCCGGCAACCCTGCAACGGTCTCGCGACTCGCTGCTCCGGTTTACGGCCAACCTCTATCACCGGGCCACCGATACCTATGTGGTTGGCGTGTTGCCCATCAAGTTCTTCAACTTCCAGTTCGACAACCACAGCATCATGACCGCCTCGGCCCTTGGCCTGGCAGCCATCGTGCTGAATGACAACACCAGCTCCGATCCAGATTTCCAGCCGCTGAACTGGATCAACACGGGGATGTGGAATCTCGACAACACCCTGTGGATGCAGGGTGGCACCTACCCCCGTGTTTCGGAACCCGATACACTGGCAGGCTATGCCGAAGGTCCGTGGTATTTTACCTATGCCTTCCAGAATGCCTTTCCCTTTATCAGGGCCATGGGTAATTTCCTGCCGTATGGACTCTCCTCCTTTACCTTTAACCAGACCGCCCGCCAGATTCCAAATCCCTGGTATGACAGGCGGTACGACTATCTTTACGACTGGATGAACCGAATCAGGATGCCCGATGGTTCCTTTCCCGCTATCCACGACAGTTACCTGGGGATGGGAACCAGCATAACGGCCCTTTCGGGGAAGGCCAGGTTCAACGTTCCCAACCCCGGCTTTTCTCCTGATGATCCTTATGTCCGAGCACAATATATTGCAACCTCAACGGCACAAGGGTACGTGACCGACAGCCTGTTCCAGCCCCTGCCCGAAGCCGGGAGCCTGGTGTTCCGTTCGTCGTGGGATACCGCAGCCCTCTGTATGCATCTCATCGCAAAACATGGTATTGCCCTTGCCGGCGCCAAGTCGCACCACCAGGGCGACGCATCCAGCTTTGCCCTTTTTGCCTACGGGCAGATGCTGGCGCTCGATCCCGGCTACCCTGGGGCGGCACAGTCGTCGCTGACAAATGGCGCCGCAAACCACAACCTGGTACTGGTAAACGGGAGCGGCCCGCTGCCTCCCAACGGTGAATTCGTGAATACCGGCACCAACACTGCCTTTATCGAACATTATTTTTCAACTGCGTTTCTCGATTACGTCGAGGTAAGAACTTCGTATGGGGGCGCGAATATTACGCGTAAAATTCTGTTTATCAATCATCAATTTTTCACCATCGCCGATTTCCTTGCCTCCACTGCTGTTAACGAATATAGCTTTCAGCTCCAAGGGAACGGACTTGCAGGAGCCCTTCCGCAGAATGCTGCCGGCGCCTTTTATCCCGGCTTTTCAACGTCGACATGCACCTACCAGCGCGACTCAGTTCACCTGCTGGCGATGATCCAAAATGAGGGCACACCGGCCTCTTTCACGGCGGCTACCGATTCGATGGCCATAGGAAACGGCTACCGGCATTATACCAAAACGCTGGTTACCCGCACCGCCGACAACCTCCTCTTCGTGTCGACCCTGTTTCCCTGGGTTGGAACCCCTCCGGTTATTTCCCGGGCTGACACGGGAGCCGTTCAGGTGGCCAATAGGATCAGCGATGGCCCCTCCCATGCATTTTTCTTTGCCCAGCGAACCAACGACCCGGCAACCTATCCGCCATCCGCCACCGGTCTTGCAGCGCCACTCGGCGGCAATGGCAATCTGAACCTATATATGGCCGATTCGGCCGACTCCTTCACATCGGCCTTCCTTCAGCATGGCGATTCGCTTGTTTATGGCCAGCAATCCATAATCAGGGCTGACCATAAAACGGATGTCGCCTTTGAACAGATTGCTGATGGCATTTATGCAGGATATGTTTCCGATGCCGGCGTTGTCGTATTTGCAGCCACCCATCCCCTGCGGACGGTTACGGGAGCCATTACGGGGATCGCCTACGATCCCGCAAGGAAGCTCTGTACCGTGACCTTTGCCGCCGGCGGCAATTTCAGGCTGGAAACGGCAAACGGCATTGCCGAAACACCCAGAGAGTCTGCATTCCAGCTGTCGGCTTCACCAAACCCCTCGCATAATGGAATGTTCCTGATCTTTATCCATTCGAAGGCAGGCTGTATAGCAAACCTGCTCCTTACCGACCAGACAGGGCGTACCCTCTCCTTCCAACCTCTGATCCTGAAATCGGGAATTACCCAATGGCAGGCCAACCTTTCGGGTTACCCTGCAGGGGCCTACCGGCTCACCGTTTCAACAGGGACGGGCAGCAGCAGCCTCACCCTGGTGAAGATCTTTCATTGACGCCGGTTTCTGTCCATTTGCACACCAGGTATTTACCTTTCACCGGCATCAACCGGTCGCCTGCCTGGATGGTAATTCTTCCAGGATAAAGGGTTTAATCACCTCTTCGTCAACCTGCGTAAGGAGGTTGGCGGTAAGGTTCTCACGGGTGCCAAAGTAGGACTGGACCAGCTCTTTGGCCACCATGGTCTGGCCGGTGGTGAGCGTGGCGCGGAACGATGAGAAGCGGTAGTTGGCCGGGTGTTCGGTGACCCCGTGCCGCCAGGGGTTCTGGTTGATGTACCGGATCAGTTCCAGGATATAGTTCACCGACCTGATCTCTTTCCGTTTCATCTTGAAGCGGAAGAGTTTTCCCTCTTTGCCGTTGTGTTTGTTATACCCCTTTGCGTAGGCGTTGAAAAGCAGCGCAAAGTTCCTGTAAAGGCTGCCGCAGGCTTCATCCCTGATGCGGATCAGGAAATGGAGGTGGTCGCTCAGCAGACAGTAGGCATAGGTCTCCGCGATGGGACAGACATGGGTCTGGTAGAGCTTCAGGAAAAAGCGGAAGTCCTCCTCCTCCCCGAACAGCGGGTAGCCGTTTTTCGCCCGGTTGTACACATGGTAGTACTTTCCCGGTTCCAGCAATGTTATTTTCATAAAGCAGGTTTTCTGCTTTATCGGGTTGGGGGGTAAAAGGTTGGGGGGTGTTGATAACT
>CAIYQH010000611.1 GCA_903928285.1 uncultured Bacteroidales bacterium | reverse complement strand
TTTGGCTATGGTTTGCTGATGCTGGCTGCAATTCTGGCAGCGGCTCCCTCACAGGGTTATACCGGGAATAACGCTGCGGATACCCTTAAACATCCTGCAAAACCCTCTGCGAAAGCAGCGACAGTATTCACAACCGCAACCCGGTTGCCTCAACCCCTTTCGGCAATCCCCTATCCCGCCCTGTTGCTGAAAAATGCAGGTTTCAAATACACCCGTAACATCGGCGCTGCCGACATACTCACAGCCGTACCCGGTTTGTTTATCCAGTCGCACGGGGGCGGGCAGGATGCCCGTTACTCCCTCAGGGGATATGGGAACGGATCAAATGCCGAGGTAAAGGGTGTCGGGATCCTCATCGATGGCATTCCCGAAACAGAGACGGATGGCACGACTCCTGCCGATGCCGTTGATTTTCAATCAACAGGGAGAATCGAAGTGGTAAAGGGGGATGCCTCCTCCCTCTATCCCTATGGCCCCGGCGGGGTGGTGAACTTTATCTCCGATCTGGATTTCAAACGGTCGTCGGTTTTGCAGTATAATGAATTTGGCTCCTTCGGCCTCCTTAAAAACGGGATCAAGGCAGCCATAAAGATGGATAAGGCCCATATCCTGGCAACCTACAGCAACCTCTACTATGCCGGTTACCGGCAGCATAACAGGGAATACCGGCAGATGCTGAACCTGGCGATGGAAACCTCTGTTTCGGACCATTCAAAACTTACCCTCCTCGGATATTTTGTTACGGGCGCTGTCAAAGTGCCGGGAGCGCTGACACTGGAGGAATTTGCGAAAGATCCCCTGCAGGCCGATCCCCATTCGGTTTCGCTGGATGAAAAGCGCATCGCCACAAATGGCAGGGTCGCTTTGCGTTACCATACCGCCTATGGGAAAAGGCTACAGCATGAAGTTGAAATTACCGCCTTCAGCAGGATCAGGTTCCTGGAATATGCTTCCCTGAACTACAACATTGTCAACAAATACACGGTAGGCCTTGAGGGGAGGTATGTCAACAAATCGATGCTGGGAAAAAGACACAATGAATTTTCCATAGGCGTTGACTTTTATGCCCAGCCCTCGCGCACTGAGGAATACAAGAACATCCGGGGCGTAAAACAAAACCAGATCCTGCAGGTGACCCGTGAGAACCTTTCCGGTAAAGGGATATGGCTCTCCGACCGTTTCGAAATCGTAAAGAAAAAATTATTCGCCCTGGTTACGGGCAGATATGACCAGGTCGTCTATCACCAGGCCCAGGAAACCCTTCCTTCCCTTTCGGGCAGCATGACATTCGATGCTTTGAATCCAAAGCTGGCATTGAATTACCAGGTTACGGCCGGGAATATGCTCTTTTGTTCCATGGGCAGGAGCCTTGATAATCCAGCCATGTATCAAACAGGGAGCTCCGGTGAAACTACGCTGCTAAACCAGGATCTGCATCCGGCCGAATCCATGAATTTCGAGATCGGAGCCAGGGGCTCCCTTGCCCGGGATGATCATGCCCTTTTCAGGCGGCTCCAATATGAAATTACCCTGTTCAACAGCCGGGTCACCAATGAAATCATTCCTTACGAAGTGCAGGGTAGTGTTTATTACAGGAATGCCGCCAGTTCGGTTCGCCGCGGTATTGAAACGGCTGCCCGTCTGGAAATCTGCAAAGGGGTTGACTTCGGGATAGCTTACACCTGGAACGGTTTCACCTACCTGACGTATGAAGCCATGACCATCACAGCAACACCCCCGGGAAATAAAGAGACGAACGTCGGTTATTCCGGGAACCGGCTTCCCGGGATTCCAGTGAATAACCTGAACCTTACCCTTACCTGGTCGCAGGCCGCCGGCAGGCACCTCCACCTCTTCCTCGAACCCGGCTACCATGTAATCAGCGGTTTATGGGCCGATGATGCTAATACCGCCCTGACAAGCCCATATCACCTCCTGAAGGCTGTTGCAGGATTAGATATCAAATACGGAAAATTTACTGTTACCGCCTCCGGCGGGGTTGATAACCTGTTGAACGAAACCTATGTGGGATATCTCCATATCAACGCAACCGACCAGCGTTTTTATGAGGCCGGGGCTCCCCGGAATTACTTCGCATCGCTGAACCTTGGCTATTCCTTTTAACGGGCATGCTGCAAAAAGGAGATCCCCTTAAATCATTTAATAGATTGAGATTTTGGAAACCCTTTGGCCGTCGCCGGTGGTAAGCCTGAGCATATACAACCCCTTCAGCCCGGGTGGGAGGCCTAACACAGTTTTTCCTGCAGCCTGGTGATGACAATCATGACCTACCATACAAATCCCGGTCATATCGAAAATTTCAATCCTGCTGATCCTCTCCTTTCCAGCCTCCACTGTCAGCGTTCCATGGCAGGGGTTGGGGTAGACCGTGGCAGTTGAAGCGGTTCCAGCGGGGTTTATCCCCGCCGGGAAAACATTTCCATCTGCATCAGTTTTGATCAGGTAAAGCTGGTTTGTCCCTGCAGAAATATCAATTCTGTTGCCCGACACGATAAAGCCGTTATCCGGTGTCTGGCGGGCCACATAACCGATCGCCATGTACTGGTAGCCGTTCGGAAAAACCCGGGTCCATTAACTGTCGCCGGTTTCGCTGATCCTCACCAGTGAGAGTTGGGAGTTGTCGACGGGGGGGCCATTTCACCGGTTGCGATATAACCGCCGCCATTCACGGGCGATACCGACATCAGTCCATAGTATCCCATAAAAGTCCTGCTGTAGCTTTTATTCCATACGATGGTCCCTGCCGGATCGGTTTTGGCGATTGCGGTCCTGATAAAGGCTGGTCCTGCCCCGCCTGCCAGGATAAAGCCCCCGTCGCTGGTCTGTTCCACCGCACAGGCCGTTCCCTCCTGGTAAGAGGCGGACCAGAGCGGAATCCCCGTTTTTACCGGTTTTCATCAGCATCATGTTGCTGTTCCCTCCACAAATAATGATCCCGGAGTCAGTAGTCTGCAGCAACGCATTTTCACTGTAGGGCAGGAACATGGGCAATTTCCTGGTCCATAGGGTATCTCCCTTTGTATCTGTTTTTATCAGCAGGGCGGGCGGACCCTTCGGAACCATGATATATCCCCCGTCAAATGCCGGCCTGACGGCATAACCGTCGTGGTTTTCAGGGAAACTAAGCGTTTTGATAAACGTAGTCTGGCAATGGACTGCCAAACTTAAGATAAACACAAGAAGCGCTGTTCCTTTAATCCTGTTCATACTTTTGCGTATCCAGGCAAATATAATAAATTTTACAAATGGCTGGTTCCCCGTAATAAACCATTCATTTACCTGTTACCGTACCGTCATAATTATCAAGCAAAAAAAATCAGACTTTTATCAGAGACTGTTTAATATCAAAAACGATAATAAGTTTTAACCACGATGGCGCCCTTATCACGCCCGGTCATTTGCGGTCAGAATTTCCCGAAACGCAGGTTCAGCCTGGCAGTAAACTGATTGATAAGACCGGCAGGCGCAAAATTCAGGTCGAGGTCGGGTGAATAACGATAACTGATCATGATCCCGATCCGTAAGAATTTAACGGCATTGCATTCAGCCTTAATCCCTGGTTCCATCAAAAAGAAATGATCCCTGGAAATAAAATTCTGACGCCAGTCATGATAGGTATGTGTAGTCCCGTTATGATGCTGCTGCTGTGAAAAATAGAGATATCCCCCGCCAAGGACCAAAGGGAAGGAGAGATGTATCCTAGATTTCGGAAACAGGGTATATTCAAGCAATAATCCGCCATATCCGCCATATAAATTGGCTCCCCGCCAGGTAGCGCTTGCAGAGTCGTGGTAGAGGTGGTGAAAATGCAATCCTTTCGGATTACCGATAAAGTCACCCGTCAGCCCGACGGTCCAGTGATGATTGAATATTAACCCCATGCTGATTCCGGGAAGAAAAACATTTTCATGTCCGAAATGGCTGTAGCCACCGTTAAGTTCAATAAAATAGCCAACAAGCACTGGGTTGGATTCTCTTCCATTGCCGAAAACGGTATTCACCTCCTTAGTCCCTACGGCTGCGCCTGATGGTTGCGTAGCCTGTCCCAATGCAGTCAGGTAAAATAGCCAGGATATTAGGAAAATGATCCATTTTTTCATGCACGACGGGTTTTTATCAAAACAAAGATAGTTGTAATTTAGTATGTTTAAAAGAAAATATCCCTGGGAATGTCTGTTTTCGGGTGCCATCTTTTTCCTGCCCGTAAAATAAAGTTCCCTTTCATCTGTTTATATGTAATACCTGAATTAGCTACTCACCCTGATGAAGAAGGGTTTCCTTATCCTGCTGTTTTTATTCCCGGTTCTGCTGGTTTTCCCGGGTGTCCCTGTACTCCTTGTCCACGATACCCTCGCCAAAAATCAGGCCGACAGCGGCTGTCCTCAACAGGATGTCATCGACCTGTTTTTCAGGGGTAATAATCCCTTCAGGAGCAGTACGCCCCACCGTTTCCGGGCCTTTGCCATCCCCCTGGTTGCCTATGATCCCGCCACCAGCATGCAGGTTGGCCTGGGTGGTTCGTTTTCGCTCCAACTGGGAAATCCTGACAACACAAAGATTTCGGCGGGCATGTGTTCCGCCCTTTTTACCCTCCGGCAACAGTTTTTCGTCCAGTACAAGAGCAACGTGTTTTTCCCGCACAACGACTGGCTTTTGCAAAGCGACTGGCGGTTTTATCTTTTCAACCTGCCCTCCTATTCACTCGGAACCCAAAACCAATGCCTGATCCCTGATCCGGGAGGATTTAACACGGTTACCATTGACCCGTCGCTTGCCGGAACCTACCTGATGGGTTATGACTGGATCAAATTTCATAACATCCTGTCGCATAAAATTACCAGAAATATATATATTGGAATTGGCTACCATTTTGATTATCATTACAATATCGACGATTTTGAATTGCTGGCCGACGGCAGTTCGCTGCTTAACACCCCACATTATGCCTACAGCATCCTGCATGGATTTAACCCGGCACAATACATCTCATCAGGAGTCAGTGCCAACCTGGTTTATGATACGCGTGATGATATGGTAAATGCCTACAGGGGCAACTACATCAATATCAACTACCGTCAGAACCTGCAATGGATCGGCAGCAGCCGGAATGGTTCTGAATTGTGGGCTGAATACCGCACCTATATTGGTCTTTCGAAACGATGCCCGCGCCATTTGCTGGCCTTCTGGTTTTTCGGCAGTTTTGTCACATCGGGTGACATTCCCTATCTTGACCTGATGAGTATCAGTTACGACCAGATGAACTCTTCGGGGCGGGGTTATTCGCAGGGCAGGTATCGCGGCGAGGATTATGTATACGGGGAGATGGAATACCGCTTCCCGATTTCACCGCGGACTCATATCCTTGGAGGGGTGGTGTTCACCAATGTGAGTACCGTTTCAAACAGGGATATGCATATC
>CAIYQH010000610.1 GCA_903928285.1 uncultured Bacteroidales bacterium | reverse complement strand
GATCACCATTTTTGGATGGTAACGCCTGGTAATTGATTTGAACAGCGCAAAATTGAAAAGGATGAAGTTCCCGTCACGCCCTGTATTGTAAACCGTGCAATGCAGGCTGTCGCTGATGAGCCCTGAAACATAATGATGATTTGCACGGGAGGACCCGAAAACCAGTACTTCGGCTGTTGTACTGTCAATGGCATAGGTCGTCCGGTACAATAATCCTGATTCCTGGTGGAAGTAGAAGAATTTTAATGCGTGCCCTATCCCAAAATCACAAATAAAAACAACAAGACCTATGAGGACAACCTTCGAAAAAAACCGTTTAACCTGGATGGAAGAGGGTGCTGTCATGGAGCCCTTGAAATCTT
This sequence comes from uncultured Bacteroidales bacterium, assembly GCA_903928285.1. Taxonomy (GTDB): domain Bacteria; phylum Bacteroidota; class Bacteroidia; order Bacteroidales; family FEN-979; genus CAIVAT01. The sequence goes on along the minus strand of CAIYQH010000610.1, from coordinate 1,558 downwards.
AAAACTTAAAATAGATAAACTGGCCGCCGTCTAAAACGCCCATCAGGACGGTAGCAATCACCAGGGAAGCAATCGTCCCGATTCTTACCAGGGAATATTTGCTGTGGAGCAAGGAAATGGTATTCTGATAATACTCGCGTTTCAGGTCAACTGCGATCAGGGCCGAAATACCTGCGATTGCATAGATGAGGTTTGCAGGTGATTCGTAAAAAGGCGTTCCTGCCGAAGTAAATATCTTCCTGATGATACCGGAAGCATCGGAAAGGGTGCCGGCCCTGAAAAATATCCATGCAAACGATACCAAAACAAATGTTAGCAGGATATGCATGACGATATAAGGGGTGGAGGTTTTCTTAATCTTAAACCTTTTCCTGAAATTCCGCTGCGACTTCTCACTCCAGTTGGCAAAGGTAAGATAGGTGCCGAACAACAGCCCCCAGGTGAGGTAGGTCATCCCTTCCCCGTGCCACAGGCCGCAGATCGCAAAGGTGATCATGATCGAAAATAAATAGATCCATTTTTCACTGGGAACGTTCAAATACTGCTCTTTTTTTAGTGTTTTTGAAAGGTAAAAGGCGATGGGGAGAAACAGGTAATCTCTCAGCCACGTTGAAAAGGTGATATGCCAGCGATTCCAGAACTCCTTGACAGAGGTGGCAAGGTAGGGTTGCCTGAAATTATCGGTCAGCCTGATCCCGAAGATCCGGGCCGAGCCTATCGCGATGTCGGTGTAGGCCGAAAAATCGGCGTAGATCTGGAATCCGAAAAAGATGGTTGCCACGATCAGCGTTGTTCCATTGTGGTGTGCGCTGTTGCTGTAAACTGCGTTTACATAAACGGCAAGGCGGTCGGCAACGACAAGCTTTTTGAAATAACCCCATAAAATCAACTTCATCCCATTGGCGACCAGGTCATAATCGAAATGATGAATGTCCCGTAGCTGGGACAGCAGCTTCCCGGGTCGTTCAATGGGGCCCTGCGCTATGCGCGGAAAGAACAGCAGGTATAACGAGAAATACCCGAAATGGCGCTCGGGCTGAATGTTGTTGCGTTTGACCTCGATTTGATAGCCTATCACGGTGAAAAGCAGGTAGGAAAGGCCCAGGGGTATCATCATCCGGGAGACGATGTTGCTCCTGTAAAACCAATCGACTGAAAACAGGTGAACCTTCAACCCGGGAAAGAAAAAGTTAAAGTACTTGAAAAATGCCAGGACCAGGATGTTCAATACAACCACCATGACCAGCTGGTACCTGAGGGCTCCTTGCCGTACGGCCCTGCCAATCCAAAGCCCGGCTAAATAATTCGCCGTCACGAGTCCCGCGATCAGAAAGAAAAATACAGGGATGAAGGATAAATAGTAGGCGGCGCTGACCAGCAGCAGCCATCCCCACCTGAACCGGGCCGGGAAACAATAGTAGGCCAGTGCGGACAGAGATAGAAAGAAAAGGTATGACAGTGAGTTAAAAACCAATGGTATACAGATTTCAGATGACGGGTCCGAGGTTATTCCAGTACCAGTCAACGGCAAGCTTCAGCCCTTTTTCAAAGTTAAATT
>CAIYQH010000609.1 GCA_903928285.1 uncultured Bacteroidales bacterium | reverse complement strand
TTCAACGCGGAGTCTGCCATTTTCAATTAAAACAATACGCCGAAGCGATGGCCGATTTTGAGCAGTGTATCTCCCTGAATCCTGCCGATGGGAATGCCTTTTATAACCTTTCGGCAGCCTTCAATAAACTCGGTGAGTACCGTAAAGCATACAGCTTTGCGCAAAAGGCGGCATCCCTGAATTATCCTGTTGATAAGGGGTATCTTGAATCGCTCAGGCAAAAGGCAGGATAACCCGCAGGTTACTGAGAAACCGGCTTCCGGTGAAATAATATGATTTTTTAACATCTGACCCTGTTAACCACTTTTAAATTAGGTTTTCCCTGTTATGAAAAGCGCTCATACCAAAAGTGAACCCGGCAAGGGTAAATCAGTCAGACCCGTCAAACACCAGGATTGGTGGTCACACCCGTCGCTGCCATGGATCTTAGGCACCCTGCTCCTCGCCGTAACCTGGTACATTTACCTGCCAACGCAGGATAACAAATTCACCAACTGGGATGATCCGACATATGTTTTGGAAAATCAGAAAGTCAAACTCCCGGTAAACCGGAACTTCGCCTGGTTCTTCACCCATGCATCAGCCGACAATTACCACCCGCTGACCATGCTTTCCCTCAGCCTCGATTACCAGCGTGCAAAAAAGAGTATCTCCCCGGCAAACCCGGCGGATGAACCCGACGCTGCTCCTTTTCATACTACCAGCCTGGTCTTTCACCTGATCAATGTTGTGCTGCTCTTTTTCTTCATTTACCGGCTGACCCGGAAAAGACTGATTGTTGCCACCGTTACCGCCTTGCTGTTTGCCATCCACCCCATGCATGTTGAATCGGTAGCATGGATCGCTGAACGGAAAGATGTGCTGTACTCCTTCTTCTTTCTGTCAGGTATGATCCTTTACCTGAAATATCTTGAAAAACAGCAATGGGGGTTTTTACTGCTGACAGGATTGGTGTTTATCCTGTCGCTTTTTTCAAAACCTTCGGCCGTCGTTTTCCCTTTGATTTTGCTGGTGATTGACTATTTCTGCGCGAGAAAATTCACCTACAGGCTTATCCTAGAGAAAATCCCGTTTTTCATCCTTTCAGCCATATTCGGCATGGTGACCCTTGGTATCCAGGGCTCCCTTGCCGAGGCCGGTCTGAAGGTCTTCCCGGCCACTCACCGCATCATGTTTACCTCCTACGGGCTGATCATGTACCCCTTCAAATTGTTGCTGCCATCCTCGATATCTGCTTTTTATCCCTATCCTTCACTCGATCCTGCCGGGTATCTGCCGATCTTTTTTTATTTTTCCCCTGTTATTGTTTGCGCAATTGCAGTACTGGTCTGGTATTCAGCACGTTTCTCCAGGGTTGTCAGCTTTGGATTTTTGTTTTACCTTGCCTCGATGGTGCTGGTCATCCAGTTTGTCCCGGTCGGAAATGCCATCAGGGCCGACCGCTATTCCTACCTGAGCGCAACCGGCCTATTTTTCATACTCGCCTGGTATCTCGATCAGGCATTCATCAATACCGGGAAGCTAATGCATTCGACGCGATGGGCGCTCGCGGTCGTTTGCCTGGTATATTTCATCTTCCTTGGGAAGATGACCCGCGAACAAACAGCCGTATGGCAAAATTCAGAAACCTTATGGAATGATGTGATCGCCAAATATCCCGAAACCTCTGTCGGCTACAAGCACCGCGGAAATTATTACAGCAGTCAGAACAATTTTGAAAAGGCGATCAGGGATTATGAGAGCTATGTCAGGATCCGGCAGGATGATGCCGGGATATACAACAACCTCGGAAATGCTTACCGCCTGCACGGGGAAAACGGAAAGGCAATTGGCGCCTATACCAGATCGATAGCCGTGGACAGCCTGGATCCGAAAACCTGGCTGAACAGGGCGGTCATCTACTCCATCGAAAAGCAATATGACGCTGCGATGAGCGATTTTAACAGGGCGCTCACCCTGAAACCCGGCACAATGGAACTTTATATCAGCCGGTCAGTCATGTATAAGGAGATGAGCCGTTACCGCGAAGCCATTGACGATTATACCCATGTGGTACACGAAAATCCGCGAAATGTGAATGCTTTTATGGACCGCGGTTATTGCCATATGATGTTAAAACAGTTCCCTGAAGCCAGGGCTGATTTTGAAC
>CAIYQH010000608.1 GCA_903928285.1 uncultured Bacteroidales bacterium | reverse complement strand
TGCTGGATATGGGCTTTATCAACGATATCAGGAAAATCACAGCGAAACTGCCGGCGAAAAGGCAAACGTTGCTGTTTTCTGCAACCGCCCCGGATGAGATCAGGAAACTGGCTGCATCACTGCTGCACAACCCTGTTCAGCTTAATCTTTCGCCGGATGCCATGCCTCCTATCCTGGTGTCGCAATCGGTTTACCACGTAAAAAAGGAGAACAAGAAGCTACTCCTCACCCATGTCCTGAAAAATGATGCTGTGGAGCATGTGCTCATTTTTACCCGCACCAAGCATGGCGCCGACAAGGTTGTCAAAGACCTGATGCGCAACGGCATCAAAGCACAGGCCATTCACGGGAACAAATCACAGAGCGCACGGGATAAGGCGCTGAAGGACTTCAAAAGCCGCAGTATCCGCGTGCTGGTTGCTACCGATGTCGCTTCACGGGGTATCGATGTCGACAAACTGACGCATGTGATCAACTATGAGATTCCCGAGCAGGCGGAGACCTATGTACACCGCATCGGACGTACCGGAAGGGCCGGCGAAAGCGGAGCAGCATTATCATTTTGTTCAGCCGACGAAAAAGCCTACCTGAGAAACATCCATAAACTTATCCATAAGAATATAGATGTAGTTACCTCGCATCCCTTCGCTATAAATTAAAGGTCCCGATTCTCCTTACAACCGTGTATGATTTTCCACAGTAACATGGAAATTCATACACGGTTTTTGTATTTAATGACGTCAGTATAATTGGCCTTACCGGCTACCCGTAGCTCCATAACAAAATAATTACCTGTTATGGCATTGTATTTCAAGGGGTTCATCGTCCATACGAAATCGCATTACCAGATTCCATATCCTGTTGGAAATCCATATTTGTTTTTGTAATTTTATTGGGTCGCAGGGAAACTTTCATCTCAAGATACTCCGGCTGTTATGAATTTACAAGGGAAGGTCTTTCCGGTAATTTTCACATGGTTCACAGGGTCCATCATTTCCCTCACCGGGTTTGTGGTCAGTGCAGGCTGGTTCCTGGATAATGAGATACTGAAATCCATTATTCCGGGCCTGGATCCGATGATGGTCAATACATCGGTCTGTTTCTTTTTCGCTGGTATTGCGGTGCTTTCACCGGGATTGACAAAGGGCAGGACCAGGCTGTATCTGGTGAGCCTCCCGGCCCTGGCGCTTATCCTCGTCGGGATGCTGACCCTTATGGAATACCTTTTCCATAAAAATATCGGGTTCAATGAATTTTTAATCAGGGACAGGTATAACAGGACCGGTTTTTTTGACGGCCACATGACCCTCTCAGACGCCCTGAATTTTTTCCTTTCGGGCATTTCCCTTTTTTATATCCATTCTTCCCGGATGTTCCATTTCCGGGTTGCCCAGGTTTCTGCGTTGCTGACAGGTTTTATCTCCTGGATTGTCGTGGTGGGATATCTTTACACTACCGGACAGCCGTGTTGTATTGGCCCTTTTTCAACCAAGACCCTATCCTCGGCCGCCCTGTTCTTTTTCCTGGCAATCGGCATTTTTACATGCTATCCCGAACGAGGCATCTTTTCTGTTCTTTATGGTGGCGGAAACGGCACCAAACTCGCCTGGCCTTTTTTCTTGGCCTCGATAGGCGTCCCTTTAATTGCCGGGTACCTGGTAGTGACCGGTGAACGCGCCGGTGTTTTCAATACTGCTTCAGGGTTGGCTTTAACCGCCATTATCGATGTTATCGTGCCGGTTACTCTGATCATCCTCTCGGGCAGGTGGCTCAACATGTCGGAACAATTAGTGAAGGAAAGCCATCAAGCACTATTGAAAAGCGAGGAACACTACCGGGGATTGTTTGATCATATGGCTGAGGGTTATGCCAACCATAAAATGCTGTTTAAAGATGGCAAACCCTATGATTACATTTACCTGGATGTCAACGATGCATTTAAAAAAATGACCGGACTCACTGATGTGATCGGGAAAAGGGCAAGTGATGTCGTTCACAATATCCAAGAAGACAATGTTGATATTTTTGAACGGTATAGCGAGGTTGCCGGTTCATCGAGGCAGGCAAGGTTTGAAACCTTTTCACCTGCCCTGAAATCGTGGTTTTCAATCTCTATTTATACATTGGGAAACGACGAGTTTGTCACCGTAATGGAGAATGTTACGAAGCGTAAGGAGGCTGATGAGGCTATCAGGCTGAATGAAGAAAAATTAAACTTGCTTTTTGAATTGCTGCCGGTGGGGGTCTCGTTTCACGATGCTGACAGCAGAATCGTTCAGGTGAACCATGCCCTGGAGAAAATACTCTCTGTTTCAGAGGATGCCCTGCTGGATGGCAGCCATAGCGGACGAAATTTCATTAACAACAATGGTCTGCCTGTTTTACAGGAGGAGTGGCCTGTCATGAGCGCCATCCGTGAAAAAATTGCGGTCCATGATAAAGAGATCGGCATCATGCTTGAAAACGGGAAAACCAGGTGGGTCAATGTTAATGCAGCCCCGGTTTCTGTTGCAAACCTGGGGGCGGTCGTTGTTACCACAGACATTACCCGTCAAAAGCAGATCGAAATGGATCTGGATGCCTCCCAGAGGGACCTCCGGGATACCCTGACACGGTTGACAGAGATGGAAGAGGATATCCGGCGGAAAGCAGCCATTGAACTGCACGACCAGGTGGGACAGAACCTTACCGCCCTGGTTATCAATATGAACTATGTAAAATCACAGCTGCTTGCAGGAACCAACCCAAAACTTGTTAATTTTCTCGATGATTCGATCATGATTCTCGAAGATACCATTGCACGGACCCGTGACATTATGGCGGAACTGCGTCCTGCGGTGCTTGAAGATTACGGCCTCTATGCCGCAATCCAATGGTACGCCACACAATTTTCAGACAGGACAGGTACACAGGTCATTGTACAGGGACACGACCTTGTATTTTCTCTCCCCCCCCGAATTGAGTATGCCATGTTCCGGATCGTACAGGAGGCCTTTACCAATATTGCCAAACATTCCCGGGCGTTAAAAGCAAGGATCAGCCTGGTGGAATCGGAGCAGGAGGTATTGCTGGAAATTGCCGATGACGGGGTCGGTTTTGATCCTGGTTTATTGACTCAAAAAGAAAAACCCACCCTGGGGATGACTGTCATGAAGGAACGCAGCAAGGCAGCCGGTGGCATCTTCAACATAACCTCTTCCCCCGGACTTGGAACCACGATAACTGTTCAGATAACCCGCTGATAATGGCTATTTCAGTAATTATTGCAGATGATCACACCATTGTACGCGAAGGGCTCCGCCTTATCATGGAATCCTCAGGAGTAGCGTCAATCGTGGCAGAAGCTAAAAACGGACTCGAAGCGGTCCACCTTGCACGTCAGTTGAAACCGGAGGTGGTGCTGATGGATATTGCCATGCCGGTAATGAACGGCATCGCCGCAACCGAACGCCTCCATGAAGAATTCCCCACGATGGCTATCGTGATCCTCTCCATGCAGTCAACACTGGAGGACATTTACCGTGCCTTAAGAGCCGGGGCGACCGGTTACCTTCTGAAGGAATCAGCCGGCGCCGAGGTCATCGAGGCCATTCGCGCAAGCAGCCGTGGCAAGCGATACCTCTCGCGCAAGGTCGACGACATCCTGATTGACGGGTATATCCACCAGCGCAATGGCATGAATGGTATCGGTCCTCTCGAAAGTCTCAGCCCCAGGGAGATGGAGGTACTTCAAATGGTGGTCGAAGGATTATCTTCACAGGAAATTGCCGATCTGCTTTTCCTTTCAGGTAAAACCGTTGAAACCTACCGGTCACGACTGATGCAGAAACTCGGAATAAAGGACATCCCTGCCCTTGTCAAATTTGCCATCCAGTATGGGGTAACCAAAATATAAAGGGTATCCCCTACCCAATTTATCAAACTTCCCCTACAACGGTTTCTTCTCATTTGACTGTATCTTTAGGATATGCATGATAACATTCCAATCAACATATCCATTGTGGTCGTTCTAAGACATGTTACCTTAAGGTCATCCTTTTCTGCATGGCTGACAACGGTCTTTCCTATGGCCGGGATCCCGATCATCAATTCAACGATTCCGCTGCACATATCCGCGGGACCCGGGTCAGAAACACGGGAACCGGGAAAAAACCTCGCTGTAAGACCGGGGGCGGTTATTGAACGATGTCTGGCCGGCAGATCATTTAGTTATTAATCCTATGGAAACACAAAGAAATACTTGTCAGAAAAACTCCTGCCATTCACGCGATATCCGTGATTCCAGGTATATGCGTGCGGAATCGCTTGCCAACTTCGGCTTTTTTGAAGTTGACCTTCTTTCAGGATGGAGTTACTGGTCGCCCGGAATGTACCGTATCACCGGCTTTGATAATGAAACGCCCCCTCCTTCCATGGAAAATCTGGTTGACTGGGTTCTGCCTGCCGATCAACGCAATTTCAGATTATTTTTTGAGGAGGTCAGCCAGGAAGGGAATATCGGGTTTTTGGAATTCAGACACCAGGAAAGGGCTGATTCCGTCACATCCTTTGAGGTACATTTGGAACCTGAAACAGACGACGAGGGTTCGGTTATCAGGCTATTCGGGATATTACAGGAGATGTCGCCCGATAAAGTATGAAATCCGGAGCCCATGAGAAGATTCCCTTTGTATTTTAAACTCAACCTCTAACCTGATACCATGGAAAATTATTCTCCAATTGAAATTCTGCTGATTGAGAATAACCCCGATGATGCGGCCCTGGCATTGCGTGCGCTCACCCGTAACCACCTGGTAAACCATGTCGAAGTGATCAATGACGGCGCAGATGCCCTTGACTTCCTGTTTCACCGCGGCAGGTATGCCGACCGGATCAGCATCGCATTCCCAAGGGTGATATTTCTTGATCTTCATCTTCCCGGGGTGAATGGTTTTGAAATTTTAAAGGATATCCGTGCAAACGAGGTGACGCGAAAACTGCCGGTGGTCGTTGTATCTTCTTCCAGGGAAGAACCCGATATCAGCAGAGCCTACGAGCTTGGCGCCAACAGTTATGTAGTAAAACCTGCTGATTTAGAAATGTTTATCAAAGTAATATCAGAACTGGGGATGTACTGGCTTATATTGAATGAACCTCCAAAAATCGTCTTGTAGATGGGGGTGGTTGCCAAAACATAGGCGGAGGTTTGGTATTATGTCGTTCTATTTTCACACGGTGTCCTATGCACCGGGAGGTGCACAATTCTGATTCCTGTTAGATTTTAAGGCGGTTGGTTTATTGCTTTAGAATTCTCTGATCAGGAACAGATAACCAGGATACTGCCGGATGAATAGGTTTCTCCCGATGTTTTGTGCCTCCCGAAAATTATCCTGTCGCAGACTTACAGTTTAATTTTTGCATAGAACATTTCTTTTATATTTTCCCATCGTGCATGCCCTGCACCTCGTTCCCGGTTTTTTTACCCATGTGGACAACTATCATTCGATGAAATACAACCGGTTCAAGGTGGAAAATTATTATACATTTGCTTGTTATGGTGCAAAATTATAAAAAAGATGATGCAAGTAAAATATATTTCTGACTAATTATTCACAAACAACCCTT
>CAIYQH010000607.1 GCA_903928285.1 uncultured Bacteroidales bacterium | reverse complement strand
GGCGATCATTATCTTGTAAACGGGGTAAAAAACTGGATTACCAGCGGAAATTCAGCCTCTACCTATGTGCTGATCGCCCAGACAAATCCCGAGAAAAAACATAAAGGGATCAACGCTTTTGTGGTTGACCGGCATTCTCCCGGCATCACCCTGGGCCCCCACGAAGACAAAATGGGGATGCGCAGCAGTGATACCCATTCTGTGATGTTCACCGATGTGATCGTTCCAAAGGAAAACAGGATCGGGGAGGATGGTTTCGGATTCAAATTTGCCATGAAAACCCTCGAAGGCGGCCGCATCGGCATCGCCTCCCAGGCGCTCGGCATTGCACAGGGAGCCTATGAACGTGCCCTTCGCTATTCAAAGGAACGCAAGGCTTTTGGCACCGAACTCATCAACCACCAGAGTGTCGCCTTTAAACTGGCCGAAATGCATACCCGCATCGAAGCAGCCCGCTATTTCTGCCTGAAATCGGCCTGGCTGAAGGACCAGGGCCAGCCCTACGGCACCGCAAGCGCCATGGCCAAATACTATGCCGCCGAAACCGCTATGTATGTCACCACCGAAGCTGTCCAGATCCACGGGGGATACGGGTATGTGAAGGAATACCACGTTGAGCGTCTTATGCGCGAAGCCAAACTGACCCAGATCTACGAGGGAACCAGCGAGATCCAACTGATGATCATATCGAGGGCTATCTCGGCGGAATGAGGTTGATAGAGTTGATTATTCGCTTTGCATCTTCACCACAACAGGCACATTAGGACACCCAGGAGCTGGTTGTCGGGTAATGTGGCTATTGACCTGGTAGGTAAAATTAATTTCATATTCTATTGTGTTATATGAATAACCCTGAAGTTTATAAACCGCAGCACCATATCCGCATCGTTACAGCGGCATCGCTTTTCGATGGTCATGATGCCGCAATCAATATCATGCGCAGGATCCTGCAGTCAAGCGGGGCCGAAGTGATCCATCTCGGCCATAACCGGTCGGTACAGGAGGTGGTCGACTGTGCCATCCAGGAAGATGTTCAGGCAGTGGCCATCACCTCTTACCAGGGTGGTCACATGGAATATTTTAAATATATGTTCGACCTCTTCAGGGAACGCAACTGCGGCCATATTAAAATTTTCGGCGGCGGGGGCGGTGTCATCCTGCCGGATGAGATCAGCGAACTCCACGCTTACGGCATTGCGCGCATCTATTCGCCCGACGACGGGCGGAAGATGACCCTGCAGGGGATGATCAACGACCTGCTGTCAGCCTGCGATTTTCCCGTCGGGAACCGTGAGGAATATGACCTGGAGAAGATCAGGAACAAGGATTTCAGGGAGATTGCCGGGGTGATCTCCGCTGCGGAAAACTACCCTGAACAGGGCAGGTTTTTCTTTGAGCAGATTGCCTCGGAAGCGGCCGGGAAGCCGATCCCGGTCCTGGGTATTACCGGCACCGGCGGGGCGGGAAAATCGTCGCTGGTCGATGAGATCGTGCGCAGGTTCCTGACCGGCCTAAAAGATAAAACCCTCGCCATCATCTCCATCGATCCCACCAAAAGGAAGACCGGCGGTGCGCTGCTGGGCGACCGCATCCGCATGAACGCCATCTTCAACCCGAGGGTTTACATGCGTTCACTTGCAACAAGGCAGTCGAACCTTGCCCTGTCGAAATATGTCAGGGATGCCATCAATGTTGCGAAAGTTGCCGGGTTCGACCTGGTGATCGTCGAAACCTCCGGGATCGGGCAATCGGATACCGAGATCGTCGACCACAGCGACGTCACGCTTTATGTGATGACCCCTGAATACGGCGCTGCCAGCCAGCTTGAGAAGATCGACATGCTCGATTTTGCCGACCTTGTCGCCATCAACAAATTTGATAAACGCGGGGCCCTCGATGCCCTGCGCGATGTCAAAAAACAGTACCAGCGCAACCATAAATTCTTCGACAGTCCGATGGAGGAGATGCCTGTTTACGGCACCGTGGCCTCCCAGTTCAACGATCCCGGGGTGAACACACTGTACATGGTACTGGTTGAAAAGATTCAGACAAAAAAACAGGTTTCATTGCCTTCCGATGCTGTTGCCATGGATGAACCGGGGGAGAAGATCTTCATCATTCCCCCTGCGCGTACCCGCTACCTTGCCGAAATTGCCGAGGGAAACAGGGCATACAACCATTGGACCACCGAACAGGCAAGGATCGCCCAGCGGTTATATTCGATCGCCCAGACCATCGAAACCCTCTCGGGATCGCCCTCAGTTGAAAAGTCAGGCGAAGCCGGGAAAGAACCCCGCTGTAACAGGACCGGCATGATGCTTGAACTGGACATGTTGTATGAGCAAACCCTTAAAAAGCTTGATCCTGCGAACCACGATATCCTAAAAAACTGGCCTGATAAGGTAAAATCGTACAGGGATGATTTTTATATCTTCAAAGTAAGGGATAAGGAGATAAGGATAGAGACCCATTATGAATCCCTGTCGCATCTTCAGATACCCAAGATCTCGCTGCCCCGTTACGAAGCATGGGGTGACCTGCTGAAATGGAACCTGCGGGAAAATGTCCCCGGTGAATTTCCTTATGCCGCCGGGGTGTTCCCCTTCAAACGCGAAAGCGAAGACCCGACGAGGATGTTTGCCGGCGAGGGCGGCCCCGAACGCACCAACAAACGGTTTCATTATGTCTCCTTCGGGATGCCCTTCGTAAGGCTTTCCACCGCCTATGATTCGGTAACCCTCTATGGCTTTGATCCCGATATGCGCCCCGATATTTACGGGAAAATCGGCAATGCCGGCGTATCCATCGCCTGTCTCGACGATGCCAAGAAACTCTATTCGGGCTTTGACCTGGTCAATCCGAACACTTCGGTATCCATGACCATCAACGGTCCTGCACCCACCATGGTCGGCTATTTCATGAATGCCGCCATTGATCAGCAATGCGAGAAGTATATCCGCCATCACGGGATGGAAGAGGAGGTTGAGAAAAAGATCGCCGCCATCTATAAGAAGGCGGGAACTGAGCGGCCCCGCTACCAGGGCGACCTGCCAAAGGGCAACGATGGCCTTGGTCTCATGCTGCTGGGGGTTACGGGCGACCAGGTATTGCCTGCCGCGGTTTATGAAAAGATCAAAATGGATGCGGTAAGCCAGGTAAGGGGGACGGTCCAGGCCGATATTCTCAAGGAGGACCAGGCCCAGAATACCTGCATCTTTTCCATCGACTTCGCCCTGAAAATGATGGGGGATATCCAGCAATATTTCATCGACAACGGCATCAGGAACTTTTATTCGGTCTCCATCTCCGGTTACCATATTGCCGAAGCCGGCGCCAACCCCATTTCGCAGCTTGCCTTTACCCTGGCCAACGGATTTACCTACGTGGAATATTACGTTTCACGGGGGATGGATGTCAACAAATTTGCCCCGAACCTCTCCTTCTTTTTCTCCAACGGCATCGACCCCGAATATTCGGTGATCGGCCGCGTGGCCAGGATCATCTGGGCCAAGGCGATGAAGTTCAAATACAAGGCCGATGCCCGCTCGCAGATGCTGAAGTATCATATCCAGACCTCCGGACGCTCGCTGCATGCCCAGGAGATCGACTTCAACGATATCCGTACCACGCTCCAGGCCCTGTATGCCATTTACGACAATTGCAATTCGCTCCATACCAATGCCTATGATGAAGCCATCACCACGCCCACCGAAGAGTCGGTACGCAGGGCCATGGCCATCCAGATGATCATCAACCATGAACTGGGACTGGCAAAGAACCAGAATCCCCTGCAGGGAGCCTTTATCATCGAAGAACTTACCGACCTTGTTGAAGATGCCGTGATGCTTGAATTCGAGCGGATCTCCGAGCGCGGCGGCGTGCTGGGAGCCATGGAAACGATGTACCAGCGCAGCAGGATCCAGGAGGAGAGTCTCTATTATGAGACCCTTAAACATACAGGGCAACTGCCCATCATGGGGGTCAACACCTTCCTTTCCAGCAAAGGCTCCCCGACGGTTACCCCTGGTGAGGTCATCCGTGCCGGCGAGGAGGAAAAACAATACCAGATCCGGATGCTGGAACAGCTCCATATCACAAATAAAGAGAAGTCGGCCGTAATGATTGAAAATCTTAAGAGGGCGGCAACAAAAAATAATAATATCTTTGAAAGCCTGATGGAGGCAGCGAAATACTGTTCCATCGGGCAGATCACCGATGCCCTTTTCGAAGTGGGAGGGCAGTACCGGCGCAGCATGTAACCTCTTAAAAACCTGATGTATGACCCTGTTTAACATTTTAGTTGTCAATCCAAAGGATTTCCTCACGCAAGTTGCTGTTTACCAGAATCACAAGCTCCTCTATATGATCAGCCGGAAGCATTCTGCCGCTGACCTGGCCACCTTTAAATCGATTTACGACCAGGTTCAGTTTCGCAAGGAGAGTGTACTGAAGGAGCTGAAAAATAATGAATTTCCCCTGGATGAACTTAAAATTGTGATTTCCCGCGGCGGACTTATCAAACCGGTCCAGTCGGGGGTTTTTGCCGTCAATGCCCTGTTAAGGAAGGATTTGTCGCACAGCCCGGTGGGAGAAGACATCATCAATATCGGCGGACTGCTTGCCGACGCGATTGCCACCGAAGTTCCCGGCGCTGTGGCGATGATTGCCGACCCGACGGTGGTGGATGAGTTTCATGAACTTGCCCGGGTTACCGGCTGCCCCGAGATCACGCGCAAATCGATCTTCCATGCGCTCAACCAGAAGGCGGTTGCCAAGATGCATGCCGAGACCCATAAGAAAAAGTATGATGACCTGAACCTGATCGTGGCCCATATGGGAAACGGAACCACGGTTGGCGCACACCGCAGGGGCCGCGTGATCGACGTGAACCAGGGCTTCGAGGGCGATGGCCCCTTTTCCATGGTCCGGAGCGGATCGCTGCCCATGGGCGATGTGGTCAAGATGTGCTACAGCGGGGAGAAGACCCTCGACGAGATGCTCTGCCTGCTTACCCATTGTGCCGGTGTTCATGCCTACCTCGGTACGAGGGATATCAGCGAGATCGAAGCCAGGATCAACCAGGGCGATACCCATGCAAAACTGATCATGGAGGCCATGGCCTACCAGGTGTCAAAATGCATCGGCGAGATGTTCGCGGTGCTGAAGGGCGAGGTGGATGCCATCCTGATTACCGGCGACCTGGCCCATAGCCAGTTCGTGGTACAGAACATCATCGAACATGTTGAAAAGTTCGCGCCGATCTTCCTGTACCCGGGCGACAATGAACTCCAGTCGATGGCCGGTAACGCCCTTCGGGTGCTCAAGGGAGAAATGACGGTGCAGGAATATAAATAACTGCCCGCTACGATTTTTAAAACAGCGACCATGAAACTTTTTCCAATCAATACCGGTAATCTGAAACTGGACGGCGGCGCCATGTTCGGCGTAGTGCCCAAGGTCATCTGGGGCAAAGCCTATCCCAGCGATGAAAACAACCTCTGCAACTGGTCGATGCGCTGTCTGCTCATCGTCGAAGGCGACCGAAGGATCCTGATCGACTGCGGCATCGGGGATAAGCAATCAGAAAAATTCTTTGCTAATTACCACCTCAACGGCGAAGACACTCTTGAAAAATCGCTTGCATCAGCCGGCTTTACCACCGCCGATATCACCGATGTGATCCTCACCCATCTCCATTTCGACCATGCCGGTGGCGCTGTGCGGTGGAATGAAGGTAAAACGGATTATGAGATCACTTTCGCCAATGCAACCTTCCATACCAGCCGTCAGCAATGGGAATGGGCCACCAGCCCCAATAACCGTGAAAAGGCATCATTCCTGAAGGAGAATATCCTGCCTATCCGGGAAAAGGGCAGGCTTCACCTGATCGAAGCGGATACGGAACTCTTTCCTGGCGTATCGGTCAGGATTTTTAACGGCCATACCGACGGGCAGGTTATTCCATTCATCAGTTGCCAGGGAAAAACGGTTGTCTATATGGCCGACCTGCTCCCCTCTGCGGCGCATGTTCCCCTGCCCTGGGTCATGAGTTACGACACCCGCCCGTTGCTCACCCTGAAGGAGAAGGAGCCCTTTATGGCCGAGGCGGCGCAAAAGGGCTTTGTGCTGTTCCTCGAACATGACCTTTACCACGAATGCTGCACCGTGGAGGCCACCGAAAAAGGGATCCGCCTGAAGGATACCGGCAACCTGGCCGGATACCTGGAGGAACCACCCGCAGGGAGATGATCCCTGACTGAAACGTTTTGCTGTCAGCAGCCGGTGGTGCAACAAACAAAGGGAACCTCTGTTAACGGGGAGGTTCGCAGTATACGGTATAGACCCAGCTCCTTTTTCAGGGGATCGGCGGTTGTACGGGCAACAATGTCATCCATCCCGGAAAGAGTCTCTTGCATTTCGGCGGCCATCTCCTGGCTGTAATCATTGGTCACCTCCTGCACCAGCCCGGCCTTCATCCTGTCGAGATCCCTTCGCAACTGGTTTTGCTGCATGTCCGGGGTTCCTTCGTAAGGACCTTCGGTGAATGCCGTGATATGTTCGCGTATGTTGGTGATCTGCCCGAAAACCTCGACGCACAGGATGCTCAGGGGAGAGTTTTGGGGTAGTCCGTACAACTCGAGCTGGCCTGCCACATCTTCATTGAACCAGCTCCCAAAAGCATAGGGGCCGCCCTCCCTTTCTACCAGGATCAGCTGCGACATTTCCCTCTTTTCGGCAGCCAGCAAGGCTGCCCTTTCCTTGTTCCCTTTTTTCTCCTCCTCCAGGATTCTCCTGTCAAGCGTTTTGTAATAGGTTCTCAGCGGGCGTGGCTTCATCTCGATCTCATCCAGCAGGATATTCCGGTAATCAAGGCCATCAGCCTGTTTCACCTGGGCATAGAGCAGGCACCACAGGGAGGTTCGCGGTGGTTTGGAGGTGACATTTTTCCCTTTAAAAACAGCCTTTGCATAAGGAGCGCTCACCATGATGCGGTTTTCATCACGCTGGACCATGGAGAGCAGGTTGGGAGCGGGGTGCTGCAGCCCTGCAACTTCAAGTACCCTGCCAAACCTGCCCTGGGCCGTGCTCCAGATACGATCGGAATGACCATAGCGAAATTCGTACGTGAACATGCCGAACAATTCGGGACTTTCGGGATGAAGGCCGGGAGGTGTAGGCAACAGGTAGAAATGACGGCCGGCATCAAGCGATTTTTCCATCTTCTGCATGGCATTCAGCCCGGCAAAATCAGTCCCTGAAAAGGGGGTTACCACGCGGATGAATTCGGGATCAACAGGTAACGGGGATTCATCGGGTTTTGCCATCAACCCGGGATTGTTGTTGCTGAGCAACTGGTCGGGAGCATAAGCCGTGGTCCGGCAGAACAGGTCATCATCGGGGTTTTCGGGAGCCTCCTCAAACTCCAGCCAGAGAAACCGTTTGCGCGCTTCCGTCTGCGAATAGGCGGCGTTCCTGTTGAAGGGTGACAGGGCGATGCCGGCACTCAGGATTTTGGGGGTTTGCGCCGGGTTGATCGTGACCGGCACCTTCAGGACATGGGTTTCATAGGGGGCATCAGAATCAGGAAGCTTTCCTGCTTCATCTTTTACAAGGCAGGGACTGATCCTATACTGTACCTCGTCTATGTCGGGGAATATGGCCGGGTCGTCAACGGGTTTCTGGTCGATCACATCGATCAGCAGAATCCGGGTCTTTTCCCGGTGGACCAGTGTATCGTCTCCCTGCTGGATCGCCTGGAAGGAGGCTGTCTTTCGCATGTCAACATCCCCAATGGTAACGTAGGAGGCTTTCATTTCAGAAAGGTCGCCCTCTTTGCCACGACAGCGTTGACGGTCGATAATCATGCTGCTGGTTTCCAGCCCGTCCCAGGTCCAGTCGCGGTTTAACACCAGGCTGGTGCATACCAGCCAGTGGCCGGGCAGTTCATTTTTACCGGCAAAGGTGATACTGCTGTTGTCGGGGGCCATGGTATGGCGAAGCATGCTGCTGCACCAGAATACGAGCCGTTCACCATTCCTGGCGGTCAGGGTCAGCCCTTTGCACTCGACATCCAGTTGTTTTGCCAGGCGTTGCACGATATCGGGCATCGCCTGCCGGTTATCACTGCGCCCGTTCATGCTGTACGGGCTTACCGTTACATCCACCGGGTCGGGCCGGAGGTAAATGCCCTGCAACTCATGCGGATCTTCCTTCACGATGGCAAAGAGATCCTTTTCGTTTTTCGAATAACGGCGCATCATCAGCACGGTGGTCTTTCCGTACCTGCTGTCGAGATCATGGTTCCCCTCATTGATCTGCCCCCAGTAGGTATTGTCGCCCTCGCCCGCAGCCCGCAGGGTAACCCTGACATTCCTTGCCTTTGGCAGGATGATGGGCCCGTGGACGGCAATAATGGTGGCATTGTCGGCAGGATCGGGGAAAGGCTCGGGATCGCATAACCTGAGGACAGGAATATCCTTGTATTCAAAAACGAGGTCAAGCACCGACGCGAAATCTCCGGGGTCAAAATAACGGCTGGTGGTATACAGGGTGATGTAATTATCGCGGCCGGTGTCGCTGGCAAGGTTGTCCATCTGCAGGGTCTCCACCTCCACTTTGATCTCAGCCTTGATCACATCAGGGTCGGGAATCCCGAAGGCTTCTGCTGCTGCGTCGGCAAGGATCTTTGCCGATGCTGCCTTCAGTGCGGAAACCGGGTCGGCATATTTTCCTGTATACACCACTGCCGGGTAACCCAGCAAAGGACGCTGAACGTTAATTACATCACCGGTGAAATTATATTCATCTTTGCTGTGGACAATGTCAAAATCGTTGACGATGCGAAGGTTGTTGGGAGCAATGTACCTTTTAAAGGGGACCTCTGCCACTTGCGAGGGTGAGTTGCCTGAAGCGATGGCATCGACCGTGGGGCCGCCCCCGCTGATATCGCTCATCCTGATGCGGAATTTATAATGATTGCCGTAAAGCAGCCTGGTGTCGAGCTTCGAGGGGTTGTAGGTGTTGCTGATGGCAACCCTGTTTGCATTGTCGGGGTGATCGGCGCCGTACAACGTTGTGGCGACGGAGTCGGGGATCACGAGGGAACCGTCGTTCCAGTTGGCAAAGTAAAGGGGAAGCCAGTAGTTTGTATCGGGGCCGTATATTTTGACCGGGTAGACCTGGTAGGGCAGTTCCCCTTCGAAGATGCCCATATCCAGTGATTCGAGGGTAAGCGTTCCCTTGCTGGTCACACCTGTGAGACTTTCCCACCTGGCATCTTTGACATTCCATACATCGGCATGATACCCCGTTACGCCAAGCGGCGCATCCAGCCTGTCGCCGGGGATGTTGTCATCCACGGCCAGTTGGCGAAGGTACCATACCAGGATCTGTTCGTCGTCCCAGCCCAGCCTGATCCCGATCTCCTTCTGGGGATGAATGCCATCCTGTTCCTCCTTGATCAGGTTCTGGCTTACCGGCTGGTTGGCATGCACGATGGCGGCAAAGCCCTCGTTATACTGGGCGGCCTCCATAAATACATCATCGAAACTGCCTGCAGGGTCTTCGCCTTCGGCCATAACAGGGAACAACACGGAGGCAAAGAGCGGCCGCTCCTCACCGGTTTTCAATGCAGGGATGCGTGCGGCATATTGCTTGATAAAGGGTCCGTCGGGATCGGGAGGCGCCGGCGTAAGGGATGCTGCCTGTTCGTCGGCATAGGGTGATCCCGGTTTAACCGTTACATAGATCCAGCCCCCCTTTGAGAAATCACCAAGGTTAAGCTGTATGGCGGTTTCATATAGCAACCCCCCTTTCCTGGCCAGCAATGGCTGCCGGAGCAGGTGAGCGTAAACCTTCCCCCAGCTGACTTTGTCGTCGCGGACGATCTTTGCGGGAAACATCTGGTCCCTGAGGGCGCAGGAATAACTGTCGTCGGTAACGGCATTGGGCACCCTTGGGGAGGTGTAGTTAAAGGCCTTCCGGTAGGTTACGGGCAGGTACTTTTTAACGGACGACTCCTTCGGTTCGGGCATGGGGGCCCTGTTGGGGTTTATCCCGGCGATATCCGAACTCCGGGTTTCATCAATATCAAAATATTTCGGATTGCCGCTGCCGTCCTTTGTCTCTTTCAGGGTGGCATAGATCTTCCTGGCCATCGGCGAATAGTCAAGAGGATCGGGATCCACGGGATTTTCAGTTCCCGGGATCTTCCCCGGAAATTCATCCGGGTTGTTCACCACCACAACACTGAATTCGGGTTTTACATCGGCAAAGGGAGGCGTTGCGTGTGTTGCCGGCGTATATACTGAATTCACCTTTTCAAGGGGACTGATATTTCTCGGGATGAAAAGGATATTCAGCGACAATTTACCGGAGGCGTCAACTTTCTGCGGAAAAGCCATCAGCGTGAACCGGGTGTTGTTATAGGTTTTCATACATCAGATTTTGAAATGATTTAAAGGATTTGTTTGTAAGCCTATGCGATCTGCCTTGTCTCTTCCCAGGTTTCACTGAAACTGATATCAATTACCAGGAAGATGCTGATATCGATGGCAAAGGTGACAGCGGCCCTGCAGTTTGTGGGTTTGTCAGTCCCCTCCTTTTCGATCGATCCTTTGGCTTCGATGGTAATGGTGACGCCCACGAGCCCCCCCAGCAGTTCGGCCTGACCGCGGTATAACATGAAGGCTGCAACGATCACCTTCTGGTTGGTATCGACATAGATCTCGATACCGATCATATACAGCACACTGACGTTGCCCACCACGGGCAATCCTACGGCCACCTGTGCCCCGAAGCCAAATTTCATATCGAGCGAAACCATCGGGCTGGTGTCGGCACGCAGGTTCAGTTCGGTTTTCCCGACGGCGTAAACCGAAACAGCGGCCAACGAGGCACACATCACCGACAACCCGCCTTCAAACTTGAAGGTGGCTCCTGCAGTGGGCAGCAGATGCTTGGGGTCGGAGGTTACCTTGAGGGCGGCATTGAAGAAGACCCCCAGGCTCATGCTGGCCTCCAGCTTCAGCGGGGTCAACGGGTCATTGTATTCAATTCCCGGCGGGAATTTGATCAGGGGGAACTCCTTGGTGGCCTCGAACTTGTATTCCCAGAGATTCGCCGAATTACTCATGGCGATTTTCAACCCGCGTTTGACCAGGTCGGTATAGGCATTCTTCGGATCGACCGACAGCCTGCCGAGAAATTCCAGGATATAGATAACCGGTTCCAGGTCTTTGCTGAATTCGATTTCAGGGATCGGAAGGCTGGATGAATCCGCGTCGTAAGCCGATTTGCTGCCAAAGTCGGTCTCCTGTCCCTTCTGCGAATTAAAATTCCCCTTGATGGTCATGATCCTTATCAGCGGCCCGAGATCGACCACCATCGCCAGGTTGTTTGCCCTGCCTTTCCAGGTATCGGCCAGGCTGGCGGCGGTGGAATCGATATTGTAGTCGAACTTGCCGCCGAAGGTATTCTCACCCAGGTCAGGATCTTTATGCGTAGCCTTGTATTCAACATAGATTTTCAGCCCGGTGATGTCGATCAGCGGATAGGAGATGTCGGGAAGCTCGAATTTGAAAAGTGCATCGGCCTTTTTCGCGATCAGCCCGTAGCCCTGGTCGAGCAGTTTCCCTGCTCCGTCCTCGACAGCGGAAACATCCAGGATCTCCAGGACCTGTTTTCCCGCATCCTTTAACGGGTTGGAGAAGGGGTCCAGGGCATGGCTGAAGGCCTCGGCGACGGCATTCCCTGCCCCGTCAAAGCCCTTCAGGAGCGATACGGCTGTGCCAAAGGTGGTTTCTGCATCCCCGATAGAGGGAAAGATGCTGCTGGTGTTCATCAGGCGGTAAGCATCTGCCAGCAGCGGCGGGGTTTTGCTTAACAGCGACGGGTTCCCCGGCAGGAAAGCAGGGGTGAGGAAGAGCACCTTCTGGGTGTTCATGTTGTGCAGGAAACCAAAATTGATGGTTGAATCGTCGGGGGTTTTTAACAGGTCGCCCGGGTAGGCAAAACGTAACAGTGAACTCATGGCGGTGAGTGGAACGATATGCTCCTTGTCCCACTGCCCCACCCTGATCAGCGGTATCCCGAGCGATTCGGGAAGGGGCGATACCTCGCCGGTGCCACGGTCATGCTGCACCATGCTCCAGCTGCCCTCTTTGGGCAAGATCACCGAACCCCGTGCCGCACATACGAAGATCGGGTTGCCCGTTTCATCAACCGCGTTGTTGACGTCGAACCGCGTAACCCTCATCCGCTGGTCTGTGCCGGCAACCTTGATGATACAGCTGATCTCCCCCCCGATCGAATTGTTCTCGAAGGCAAGCAGGTTTTTAAAGGCGTCGGTATCGATAGGCGCTGCCGGCGGGGACAGCTGGATATATCCGGTTACCCCGCGTGAAACCACCATATTGGCCGATCCGCCCTCAACCACGCTTTCAAGCTTCACATCACAGTCAAATGTTACTGCCTGGAGATTGGCAGTTTCGGGGTAGTAATCAGCCTTTGAGGAGGTAAGATTCCCCGCAGCATCCACATGCCAGGGACCATAATTGACCGCGGTATCAGTTTGATAGGCCTTCTCAATGTCATGGATGTTCCGGATATTGAACAGCCCGTGCACGATTCCTGGGTGAAAGGTGAAGGGGTTGTCGCGGCCGATGGTAACATCGTTTCCGCCGGGATCCGTGGCCTCTACATGATAGGAAAAATCGAATTTTGCATCTCCCTCCGATTTCCATCCGCTGTCGACTCTTACGACATAACCGTTACCCAGACGGGAAAGGGTAATGGTGCGCACCACCCGGTTTCCCCAGGGATAAACGATACTTTTTACCTGAACCACTTCATGCGCGGTACGCCCCGTCACCACGTTGAACATGGCCTGCGAGGTTTGGGCAAAGAGTGCATCGCCGTTGTGCCAGTCGCTGAAGGTGCTTGCCCCGTAGCCGCTCAGCCCGATTCTCTCAAGTGGAACTGCCGGACGGCCGTTTGGCATGGGGGTGGATTTGGGGAAGAACTCCCCGTTAAAGATGACATGCGGATCATGGGCCAGCGTGGTGGCATTTGCATTGGATCCGTCGGCATTGTTGATGTTGTGCAGCTGGATGGTAAATCCCTCGAAAAGGCGGTCTTCTTCGGTGTTGGTCGATTTTCCCGCCGTCAGCTCCAGCTGGATGCCCCCGATCATGTAGTTTTTGAAAACGGGTTTTATCTCTTCGATGGTTGGCCTGAACTCCCCGGTTTTCGAGCTGTCAAGCACCGT
This sequence comes from uncultured Bacteroidales bacterium, assembly GCA_903928285.1. GTDB lineage: Bacteria > Bacteroidota > Bacteroidia > Bacteroidales > FEN-979 > CAIVAT01. The sequence continues at coordinate 1,961 of CAIYQH010000607.1, read as the reverse complement.
CATGGCCAGCATGCCGAAGGGCAGGTTGAACCAGGCATAGGTCTTTTGATCCTTCTGGTCCTGGTAGGTCTTGACAAGGTACTTCGCCAGGGGGATCGGGGAGAGGGCTACCGGGTCGGGACTTAAGTTCCCGATACGGGTGGCGACCCCGTCATTCTGGTAATAGTTGAATCCGGCCGGCGGATCAAACGGAGGCTTGGCCGGCACCAGCAACTTGGGATCCTTGAAATCGGGGATCATCGCCCCCTGGACGCATTCAGGACTGGTCATGTTCAGTACGGGTTCCCAGGCAATTTGCGGAACGGTGAACGACTGGGCGAAAAATCCCCGGGCCTTTACATCCAGTCCGTCGACCCGGATCGGGAACATGTCACTGTTGGCCTCCGACATGATGCTGAGCCCTGTTACCCTGTCAACCAGGTCCACCTGGCTGCGGGTGAGGAAGATCATCGAAACACCCATCTGGTTGGCCTTGCTGCTGACATCGAGCAGGGAGAAAACCTCGGGGCTCCTGAACGAGTCGGTGCCCGGCGAGGGATCATTATAGATGGTTTTGCTGTAAGCAACCGGCTGGCCGGAAGGGGGAAGATGGGTATCCGACTGCTTCTGCCATTCGGCGAAGAGGGTGTTTCCACCCGCCAGCAGGGTTTGGTTTGAATTGTCCTGCTGTAGTTTATCTGAATGGTGCTGCAACGTTCCCACGATGGCCGGGGGGAGCAGTGCAAAATGGAAGGAGACGCCAACCCTGTCGGGCTCCTCCGCCCTTTTTTCCCATTTTACCAGACCGATAAGCCACAACCCGATGGTTCTTTTGCGGAGCGGTGTCTCCTCTGTCCCTTTCCTAGCCGGGAACTGCAGGTTCATGATGCCAAGATTCGCGGCATAGGGATCGGGCAGGGTGGGCAGGTACGAAAACAGGCCAAAAGCCAGGAAAAGGTTTGCCTTTGTAAGTGCCGTGAAATCGGCGGAACATTCCCCGAAAAGCAACAGACCGTTCGGCGGCGAAACCGTGAAGAGGGCATTGTGGAGGGCCAGCGCCATGGGTGTCACAACCGGGATCTTTTCGTCCGGGAGCTTGTGGTCCCAGAGGAGGTTATTGTCAAACAGGACAAGGGAATGCTGTGTTTTCTCCGCCAGGAGTACAAACAGGCTGTTTTTTGAATCCACGGGTACTGCGCTACCGTCGACCTTCACCGGGCGGTCGATCTTCATGTTGCAGTTGGTAAAACCTGCAACCATCTCAGTGCCTGCGGCAGCGGTGAAAAAGGTATAGGGGGAATTCTTACGGAAGCGCCATTCCATGGTGGTTCCGAAGCGGTTCAGCTCATCCTGCCATAAATTTACCACCTGCCGCGCCCCGGAACCGTCACTCAACAGGTCGGCCATCCCGATCAGCCCCGGCTCGGCCATGATGAACGGGCTGGTCAGGGTGATCTCTTTGTTTTCAGTGTTTAGATGGGCTGCCGACAATCCCGGGCCGCAAAGCACCAACAGCGCTCCGTTCCCTTCGGCTTCAGGCGGCTTTGCCACGCTGATCATGGCAGCTGGCAGGGCCCACCAGCTATTCTTAATGCCGGTTTTCCCGTTGATATAGCAGAAAGGCGAAGTGGTGACGGAAGTGAAAACAGGACTGTCGCAGGTAACCGGGATTACCACCTGGTTGATAAAACCGATAAAAGCACAGGCCTGGGAACCCTCATAAAGGAAATTGGCGTTGTTCCCGAACACCTTCCAGGAGGAGGGGGCAACCGATTGGATGTGCCGCGTATTTCCCGCAAAACTGAAGCTGAAATGGTCGGGGGGCTTTACCACCGAATCCCGGGAATCGGTGCCATAGGGACTGGTTTCGTCCACAACTCCCAAATCATTCCCTTCAAGGTCAAGGTCACACCGAACTTTCGTTGCGGCCTGCACCACAAGTTTCCCGCCAATCACCTGGGGGTCGGCATCAAGGGTGATGG
>CAIYQH010000606.1 GCA_903928285.1 uncultured Bacteroidales bacterium | reverse complement strand
CGTTCCGGACGCTTTGAAAAACCAGAGAGATCAGGTCGGCCGGAGAAATCCGGAAGGTTTGAAAAGCCTGAAAGACAATATAAACCCGGAAGATCATCGGCAGCGGAAAAGCCTGAAAGATATGAAAAACCCGAACGGTCAGGCAGGACAGAACGCGACGGACGGTCAGACAGGGGTGACAGACCTCAGCGGACCATAAAATTCGACAAAAACAACCTGCCGGAAAAGGCCGACAAACCCAAAAGAGTTGTCCGTAAGGGTGAAAGCGCCGGTAATCCTGAGTTTACAAGACTGAACAAATACATTGCAAATTCAGGAATCTGCTCGCGCCGCGAGGCTGACCGGCTGATTGAAGCAGGAGCGGTTTCGGTCAACGGTCAAATCGTTACGGAACTGGGGATCAAAGTCGGACCCGACGATAAGGTTCAGTATGGCGACCAGACCATCAACCGTGAAAAACTTAAATACGTTTTGCTGAACAAGCCCAAGGGATATATCACCACGGTCGATGATCCGGATGACCGGAAAACGGTGATGGCCCTGGTACAGGGAGCATGCAGGGAAAGAATATACCCGGTAGGCCGTCTCGACCGCAACACTACCGGTTTATTGCTGTTTACCAATGACGGCATGATTGCCAAGAAACTTACCCATCCCAGGTATGGCATTAAAAAAATATATCATGTTGAAATTGATAAATCCCTGACCAGGGCTGATTTTGTTAAGATTGAGGAGGGTTTCCGCCTTGAGGAGGATATCGTGAAGGTCGATGCTATTGAGTATATCGGTGACGGCAAGGATAAAAAGCAGATCGGCATAGAATTACATTCCGGGCAAAACAGGATCGTACGGCGTATTTTTGAACATTTTGAATACAAGGTCCTGCGGCTCGACCGGGTCTATTATGCCGGCCTGACCAAAAAGAACCTTCCGCGCGGCCACTGGCGTTTACTCGATGAACAGGAGATAAACCTGCTGAAAATGATCAGCTCTAAACCCTGACCCATGAATCCGATCAGCATCTATATTGTTGAAGATGAATTATTGATTTCGGCCAGCCTCAAATCCCAGTTGCAGCAGTTCGGGTATGATATCTATGGTTCCTCCATCCGCGGCGAATCCTGCCTTGAAGATATCGCCGAACTTTCAAAACAGGGCAGGGAACCGGAGATCGTCTTGATGGATATTCATCTGCGGGGTGAACTGGACGGGATCGACACAGCCAAAAAGATCATTGAAAAATTCAATTGTGCCATTATTTTCCTGACGGGACAGAGTTCCAAAGAAATTTATGAACGGTCGTTTAAGATAAAACCCTTTGGTTACCTCCTGAAACCCATTGATATGGAGCAGACCAAGATGACCATTGAAATTGCGTCTTACCAGCGTAACCTTGAGGTCCAGAACAAATTATACCAGAAAGACCTCGAAGCCCTGCTGGAAAAACGATCGCAGGAAAACAAGGAGCTCATCACGATGTATGAAACCATCGTCGATAATTCCCTGATGGGGCTCACCATCATGCAGGATGACAAATTTGTGTTTGTCAATGCGCGGACCGCCCAGATTTTCGGTTGTCCGCTGGAGGTTTTTTTATCCTATTCCATCAGGAATATTATAGAACTGGTCCACCCGGAAGACCAGGGAAAAATGAGTTTTTTACTGCAGCCTGAACTACCCGAGGGCATGGCCATAAAACGAAGGGTCAGGATCTATACCGGCGACCAGCAATTAAAGCACCTGGAAGCCTCCTTCAGAATGGTATGGTTTAAGGGAAAACCCGCCCTGCACCAGACATTCCTGGATATAACCGATTTCTTTTAATCCCGAAAGTCTGTGGTAAATATGTTAAAACAGAAGAGGGTGCCGAAGATTGAAACCATCAGGATTCCGGCCTTGACGACGAAACCTGACCGGATTTGGATCTGGTTTTGCCTGGCCATCGTTGTCCTTGCAGTGACGCTGTATATCAATACGCTACAAAATGGTTATGCCCTTGATGATAAAGGGATTATCACCTTGAACAAGATAACGGAAAAGGGGTTTTCAGGTATTCCCGAGCTGCTTACCACCTCTTACTGGAAAGGGATTAACCTGCGCGTGATGAGTTACCGCCCGCTTTCACCGGTAACCTTCGCCATTGAAATCGGAATCTGGGGGAAGAACCCTATGGCCAGCCATTTTTTCAACTTGCTTTTTTACATGGCCACAGGCTTGTTGATGCTGTTTTTCCTGAAACGGTTGTTCAGAAAAATAGATCCGGAAATACCTCCCGTCATCGCCTTTCTTGCAACGATGCTTTTCCTGGCCCACCCGATCCATACCGAGGTGGTAGCCAATATCAAAGGGCGGGATTCCTTGTTTGAGTTTTTCTTTCTTCTGCTTTCTGCCCATCTTTTACTGAGATACCTTGAAACGGCCAGGACCGCCGACCTTGTCCTGTCGGTCGTCACTTTTTTTCCTGCACTGCTGAGCAAGGAAAGCGCTATTACCTATGTGATCATGGTTCCGGTACTGTTGATTTTGTTTGATAGCCGGACAACAGGGAAAAAATTTACAACGACTCTTTTTTTCCTGATCCCAGTTGTTATGTTTTTGTTACTATATTTTTTATTCTCAGAATTCCACTCAAACAAGCGGCTTCATATCATGGATAACTCCCTGCTGGCAGTTGCTCCCGCAGCCAGTATCTGGGCAACCAAATTCCTGATCCTGGGAAAATACCTGTTACTGCTGATTTTCCCCCATCCTCTGGTATATGATTATTCCTACAACCAGATTCCGCTCACAGGTTTTACCGACCCGAGGGTATGGTTGTCCATTCTAGCATACCTTTCGGCAACCCTTTTGTTGCTTGGTGTTCTGTATAAAAGGCTCTCAGGGAAAATGGTTGGCCCGGCTGGACTGATCATTGCCTTTTCAGTAGCCTGGTTTATTATGGGATTTATAGTCTCATCCAACCTTTTTCTGCTGATCGGCTCCACGATGGGTGAACGGTTTATGTATACCCCGTCGCTGGGTTTCATTTTGCTGTTGATTTATGGTTTATACAGGCTGGTAAAATGGCCGTTGAAGAAAAAAAAATTCGGCGGCTTAGCCGCCATTGGTCTTTATCTGTTTTGTTGTGCACTGCTTGCCGGGTACCTGGTAAAGACGATCAACAGGAACGGCGACTGGAAGGATGATGTGACGCTTTTTTCAAACGACCTGAAATATCTCGGCGAAAATGCCAAGGCCAACGATTTTCTTGCCAATATTTACAGCGATAGCGGAAATATTGCCACCGATCAGGGCATTAAAAAAAATTACTATCTCAAGGCAATTGCACTAAAGGAAAAAGCAGTCTCCATCAACCCAAGGGTCCCTGAAATACTGCAGGCACTTGGCTATTTATACGGGAACACAGGCCAGTTCGAAAAGGCGATCACTACCTATAAATATGCCATTGAACTGAATCCCGATATCGCCATGAATTACATCCAGGTTGGAAAAGCCTTTGGCATGCTGCGCAAATTCGGTGAAAGTATCGACTACCTGAAACAGGCAGAAAAAATTTCGCCCGACGATGCAGATCTCATGTGTTCACTGGGGATAACCTATGCGCAGACAGGTGATGCAGCTCTTGCTGTTACCTATTTTGAAAAGGCACATGCCCGGAATCCATCCGATAAACAAATCAACAATTTCCTTAATCTTGCAAAGCACCAGGTAAACCAAAAAAACGACCATCCGAAACTGGCAAAAAAAACCAATTTATGAAACAGTGTTTCTTATTCTTGCTGCAATTTATCTTTGTTACTACCTTGTATGCCCAGTCAGCCGGCGATCTTGTGAAGAGGGCCGGCGATGCCTCCGCCTACCGCAACAGCGATCAGCTGGTCATTTTCGACAGTACGCTGGTGGATATGCAGGAAACCGGGTTGACCTATGTGGTGAACCATACGCTGACAAAGGCGCTTACCAGTCACGGTGCGCTTGAACTGAGTGTATGCAAGTACGGCTATGACCCGCTATCGGCCTTTGTCGAGATCAGGAAAGCGGTCATTTACAGGAAAGACGGCAAAACAGAGGAGCTCGACGTGCATACGGTAATGGACTATCCGGCCCCTGCACGGGCCATCTACTGGGGCGCCCGCGAAAAGATGATCGAAATTGGCCGGCTCGAGCCAGGCGATGCCGTTGAAATGGTGATGTTCCGAAAGGGATTCACCTACGCGCTGCTTTCACAGGACGATGACGACCGCTACATCCCCCCCATGAAGGGCCAGTTCTACGACATCGTCGAGTTTTTCAATACAAATCCTGTCAAAAGCAAGGTTTACCAGGTTAAAGTGCCAAAAGACAAACCGCTGCAGTATGAATTCTACAATGGTGAGGCACAATCCTCCTGCTGGATGGCAGGGGATAAAATCGTTTATATCTTTTCCAAAAAGGAGATGATCCCTGTAAAAGCCGAAAACCACATGGTGGCCATGTCCGATATTGCCCCTAAACTGCTGGTATCCACCACCGGAAGCTGGAAAGAAAAATCGCGGTGGTTTTTCAGGGTGAACGAAGATTTCGGCAGCTTTACAGCGACGCCCGCGATAAAATCGAAGGTCGATGACATCCTCAAAGGCGCCCATACCGAGATGGATTCTGTGTCCAGGCTGACTCACTGGTGCGCCGATGAAATCAGGTATTCCGGGATTTCGATGGGTTGTGGCGAGGGATTTACCCTTCACAAGGGGGAGATGACCTTTACCGATCGTTGCGGGGTTTGCAAGGATAAAGCCGGGATGCTGATCACGATGCTGCGTGCCGCGGGTTTTAAAGCCTACCCCTCCATGACCATGGCCGGCTCGCGTATCGACTACATTCCTGCCGACCAGTTCAACCATTGCGTGACCGTTGTCAAACTCCGCGATGGGAAATACCACCTGCTCGATCCAACCTGGGTTCCCTTCGTTCGTGAATTATGGTCAAGCGCCGAACAGCAGCAGCAATACCTGATGGGCGTACCCGAAGGGGCTGAACTTGCCACCACACCAGTTTCTGATCCCATTAACCACTATATTAAAATTGACGGGGTTGCCCAGCTACAGGCAAACGGAAGCCTGTCGGGACGCATCACCATTACCGGGGAGGGACAGTCGGATGCCGCCATCAGGGGTTTGTTCAAATATACCAACAAGACTGTCTGGTTCCAGAACGTGGAGCGCGAGTTGCTCCGTGTGTGGCCGCAGGCTAAAGTGACACAGGTTAAATATTCCGATCCTGCCGATTACCTGAATTATAATATCTGGGTGGCCATTGACTATACCATTCCCGAATTTGCGCTGGTTTCAGGCAACAAGATGATGTTTACCCCCTTGTCGGCAGCTGAAATCTTTAAAAACTTCCAGGGGCAGCTGGCCTTTGAAACAGATAAAAATGAACATAAGTATGCCTTCCGCGACCGCTGCACACGGACGGTTGAAATCAACGAATCGATCAAACTCCCGGAAATCAGGAAGGTAATCCGCACGGCCGCTCCGGTCAATACAGGGGGATCTGCAGCCACCTTCAGCGCCGGCTATACCCTCGCCAACGGGTCGCTCATCTTTGCCGGCAAAGCCGCCTATAACAAACGGGTATATGATTCCGGGGACTGGCCTGAATTCAAAGATGCCGTCGATGCCCAGAACCGGTTTGCCGAACAACCTGTCGTGATAGAGTTGTAATCAGACAGAATTTTAGCCAGGATATATATAAATCAACATGAAATTGCCATAATCACAACGTGCATGCAAACCGTGAATGATAATTTGTGGCTATTCCAGGTGTCCCGAAAAAATAAATATTATCACATGAAAAGATATTTGAAAATCAGTCTATTAATTTGCGGACTGGCCCTGGTTGTTTCACAGCTCAAGGCCCAGGATGAACGATATGACGCCTGTTATTTTTCCCTGATAAAGGAATATACCCTGAATCCCGACGGCAGCATGGATTACAGGTTTGCCAAGGAGCAGAAACTGATCTCCTCCAGGGCTTTCCAGTCGCTGTACGGCGAAACCTTTATCCTGCTGAACCCCGGCGTGCAGAAGCTGAAAATAAACGAGTTATACACCATCATGGCGGATGGTAAAAAGGTAGGTTCCCCCGCCAATGCACTGAACGAAGTCCTGCCATCTGCCGCTGCCAATGCCCCGGCCTACAACAAAATGCGGGAAATGGTCATCACCCATACCGGCCTTGAGCGCAGTGCCACGATCCACCTTGATTATACGATCCACACGGATAAGGGGATTTTTCCGGCGCTGATGGGCAATGAACTGCTGGCAGAAACAGAACCTGTAAAAAGCCTGGTGATCCGCGTCCGGATCCCGGCAGGGCAGAATCTGAATTACAAGATAATCAACGGGAACTTTCAGCCGGAAAAGAGCAAAGACGGTGCTTTGCAGATATTTACCTGGAAAATAGACGATCTCCCGGCCATGGCCTATGAGGAATCGCAACAGGGGATCAATGAGCTCTATCCCCGGCTGGTGTTCAGCACCTCCGACCGTGTTGATTCCGTTTACGCATTTTTGACAGGCCAGCCGGCATTCAGGTTTGTTGCGGACGAAGGAATGAAGAGTGCGGTAAACAGCTGGATTGCGGATAAGAAGGATAAATTTGAAAAAGTACTGAAGGTGCAGGAAAAAATTGTCAATGATCTCCGCCTTTATCCCATTTCCCTGAAAGCCGCGTTATACCAGTGCCGCACCCCGGAGCAGACCTGGAGCGGGAACGGTGGAACCGCAGTGGAAAAAGCCGCCCTGTTCGTGGCTTTGTTAAAGTCGGCCGGCATCGAAGCCAATGTAGTGGCCATTACCCGCACAGCCTTCGATGAAAAAAATATTGTCACCCTGGCCGGCATTGAAGATTTTGCCGTAAAGGTCGATTTCAGGGACAAGGGAACATGGTATTTTTCGGTAACCCAGGTTAACCCGGCCAACCTCAAATTCACCCTTCCCGGCAGGAACTTCATCACGCTTAACCCGGGGGGTAAGCATGAAATAACACGCACTGAAACAGCCAAATACATTGTTAAAGTGATCGGGAACCTGATGGTTTCATCCGATCCGAAGCTTACCGGCGAAGTATCGGTCTATCTCGAAGGAGCCATTTATCCCAATGCCGGGCTTTCCCGCGATAAAAACAGGATGAAAAACTCCCTCACAGGAAATCTTATCGGCAGCGACACAGCTAATCTCAAGGTCAGCACGCTGAACCAGGATAACGGTTTCCAGACCTATATCGTGCAAAGCGACAAGCCATTCAGGAAAGATACCGGTTATTTCTATTTTACCCTGCCGGTTATCAGTTCGGGTATTGACGGCTGGGGAATCAAAACCCTGTCACAAAAACGGGAAACGCCCTATGAGATTCCCTCAATGGCCGATGAAACCTATGCTTTCACCATCACCCTGCCTACTGCCCTGACCTGTTTCACCCCGGCCAAAACAATGACCATCAGCAACAAGGCGGGTAAATTCACCTGGGAAGTTAAAACGGAGAAGGGGAAACTGACCATCCGCAGGCAGCTGCAGTTCAGTGAACGGGTTTTCCCGCCCGCCGATTATCCTGATTTCAAAATCCTGATGGACTGGTGGAACAACCCCTGGTACCGACAGCTGATCTTTTGGGCAGAAAAATAATGGACCGAAAATGAGTTTGAAACTGATTAGCGGGTAATAATGCGGCCAAGGCCATCCTTGTTGATCCGCATACTCTGTTTTTTCAACTCTATATATTCTTTCTGCATTTCGTTTTGTTCTTCTAAGGTTGTAGAAAGATTCATTTTTTTAAGAATTTCTGACATTTGTTTGTCTAATGTTCGAGCCTTGTAAGCTCGAAGTGCAAACATTACATACATGTCTAACCTTGTTTTTTCGGTAGTTATCATGATGTTGTTTTTCAGCCAATTTGGACTTAGGGAATAGTTTGTGAATATCAAATTTACGGCTACAGTTTGAATTTCTTTATCGGTATGGTTTAGGAATATGTTTCCATCAGGTATCGTATCATTTTGTAAATATTCTATATACACTGACAAAATTGACTTGAAAACTACGTTTTCAAATTCAAGCTCATCCCTAATTAGATCATCTACTACATAATCAGCCACTTGAACAGAAATAGTTGGTTCATCAACGTCACTTGAAGGTATTGGGATAGTATCCTTACCATAAAGAAGCAGAAGACGAATTATATCTCTTTCCTGGTACTCAGCAGAATAAAGGTCAATGTCAATCTGGTATTCAGCCGGAATCTGTTCCGGCTGGATCACCTCCAGATCTTTTTCCGCCTCCGGCGACTCCTTTTTCAGTTTTGCCCGCAGGATCTTGTTCAGTTCGCTCATCAGCACCTGTTCCGAGATGGCCATCAGGGCCGAACACTCCTTGACGTAAACGGAGCGTGAAATCCGGTCGGGGATGAGAGCAATGGTATTGACGATCTCCCTGATCAGGGCGGCTTTTTTAATCGGGTCGTTTTTCGTTTCGCCCAGCAGCAGCCTGGTTTTAAACAAGATGAAATTGGCTGCATTTTCCGTGACAAAGGCCTCAACCTCCGACGGGTGGTGCTTGCGGGCAAAAGAATCGGGATCCTCGCCGTCGGGAAACAGGACGATCTTCACATTCATCCCCTGCTCCACGATCATGTCGATCCCGCGGAAGGAGGCTTTGATCCCGGCAGGGTCGCCGTCGTACAGGATGGTGATGTTGGGTGTGTAGCGCTGGATCATGCGCACCTGGTCGTGCGTGAGCGAGGTTCCCGACGACGCTACGACGTTTTCGATGCCTGCCTGGTGCATTGATATCACATCGGTATAACCCTCCACCAGCAGGCAGCTATCCTTCGAAATGATGGCGCTCTTGGCAAAGTAGATTCCGTAAAGGGTTTTGCTCTTGTTATAGATATCCGATTCGGGAGAATTGACATATTTGGGCCGGTTTTTATCCGAACCGAGGATCCTCCCACCAAAACCGATGACCCTTCCGGAGGCGCTGTGGATCGGGAAGATCACACGGGAATGGAAACGGTCGTACATCCGGTTGTCTTTCTCCAGCGAAAGCCCTGTTTTTAACAGGAACTCCTTTTTGTAGCCGTTCTGCGTGGCATTTTCTGAAAAGGCGTCCCATTTGTCGGGGCTGAATCCCAGCTGGAACTTGTTGATCAGCTCCTCGCGCATGCCCCGTTCCCTGAAATAGGAGAGACCAACTGATTTTCCCTCGGCGGTTTCGTGTAACATCCTTGTAAAGTACTGCTGGGCAAAAAGGTTCAGGTTATACAGGCTCTCCTTTTCATTCTGTTCCAGCAGCTGTTCGGGAGTTTGTTCCTCCTCTTCGACCTCGATGTTGTACTTCCGGGCAAGATATTTCAGCGCTTCTGGATAGGAGAAGTGCTCGTGTTCCATGATGAAATTAACCGAATTCCCGGCCTTTCCGCAGCCAAAGCACTTGTAGATACCCTTGGCGGGAGAAACGGTAAAGGAGGGGGTTTTTTCGTTGTGAAACGGGCATAAGCCAAGCAAATTGACCCCCCGGCGACGAAGATTTACATAATCGCCGATCACCTCCTCTACGCGTGCGGTGGTGATGATGGTGTCGATGGTGTCGCGGTTGATCATGTTGCTGGCTTCTTATGGCGAAATTACAAATATTTGGGGCTGCCTGATCCTGATTTTGCTGAATCTCTTTTTTTAGAACAGGATTTGCCTTTTCCTGTTTTTATTCTTATGTTTGTAAGGTACTTCAGATTAAACTCTTAATCGATATGGCTGATACAAACACCGGCAGCAAAACAACGACCTGGCTCTATGTCGTTGTTTTGATTGCAGCAATGGCTGCAACGGGCTTCATTGTCTGGAAACTCAAACCCCCGGTTCCTAACGATGCGTTTAATACGCAAATCCAAAACAGGCTTAAGGCCGTCGAAAATAAACGGATCAGCGACAGCACAAAACACAAACAGCAATACGACAGCCTGTGCACTGTGCTGGCCAACCGGGATCTTGAATTTCAATATCAAGTCAATGCATATAACAGATTAAACGCCACTTATGAAAAGTTTCGTTTACGCATGCGCACTGTGCCTGATAGTACCGCTTACAGGATTTACACAGAATACGTCCTCTCCCATCAAAATAGGTAAGGACGGGAAGCCCTATGTTGAAGTGCCAATGGAAATCATCAGGGGCAGCAACGACATCTTTCTGCAATTCGATCTCTGTAAGGCCCAGCGGGACACCTTAAAAAACATGATCGATCTCCTCACCCGGGAAAACAAAACCTGGGTTGCTGTTGACACGGTAAACCAGCGGGAGATTAAAAGCCTTCGGTTGTCGCTGAGCCAGATGAAGGGGATCGCCAATGACCAGACTGTGAAAATAGGGCAACTGAACACCGAGGTATCCAGGCAGAAAAAGTGGATGATCGCCCTCGGTTGCGGAACCGTCGCCTTTGGGTTAACCACGCTGATACTGCTGTTTGCCAGGTAGAATAGGGATTAATGATATGCACAATGTTCACTAGGCGATACCTTGTGCCCTTTGTGCCTTCATGGTGTCATTGTGGTTAAATATTGATTCAGTTTTGAAATTGAACCAGACTTTTAAAGGGATGTATTTCCAGGTTAGTGTGCAATCACCTCCTTTACTGTTTTGGTCGTCAGCAGGTCGGTTACCCTGAAAACGTAAACCCCGGGCGGATACGCCGAAACATCCATGTTCAGGGTAGTTGAAACTGGCTCCTTAATCACAGCCACGGTTTTACCCTCGTAATTCAGAATTTGAAGACGCAGGATGTTCCGGTCTGATTCAACATGCACCATCCCGGTTGCGGGGTTGGGATAGATCTTCATATAACTGCCGGAGTTTGCCGGAATACCAACGGTATTCACCACGATGGTATCGCTTCCCGCCGATTCACACAGGGGTGCCTGCGATGTTGGATCATCGGAAACGGCGGTTACGTAGTAATAGTAGGTGCCGCCAGCCCCCGGGCCGGTATTGTCGGAATAGGCGGTCGCTGTAACCAGGGATGGATTTCTCAGTACGAAGGGTGGCACGCCGGCAGGACCTGTACGATAAACATTATAGCCGGCCGGACCTGATGCGCCGCTGCAGGCCGGGGCGGTCCAAGAAAGGTTGGCCGTTTGTCCGTTCATGTTGAAGGTAAGCGCCAGGGGAGGAGTACAAATCCCGTAAACATTGATATTGTCGATATACCAGTGCAGGATGTCGCCCGAATTGACGCCATAGGCAACAAATCTTATTTTTAATGCCTGGTCTGCCGCCCCGGGAAGAGCGAGATGCAGCGTTGTCCAGTTAACCGAACCGTTGTTGGCAAGTTCTTTGAGCAGGTGCCAGCTGTTGTCGTACCACGCCTCCGCCTTCAGCTTTTCGTCGCCTGTGGCATTGTGATCGGCCAGCTTATAGTCGAAGTCGAGCCAGATGGAGGCGCATTTCCAGTTAAAGGCGTCAATGTAGTCACTTCCCAGGGCGTAGCTGTAGTTGGCCCTGACCGGTTGCCAGCTGAAATCGGCAAAAGGGGCGTCGGTTTTGAAAAAATTGCTGATCCCCCAGTTGCCCTGGTTTGGATCAAAACTCCAGTTATGATAGGAGAAATTTCCCTGGTCAAAACCATCATGGAATGGCATCGGAAAACCGCAATGCACGGTATCGGGACCGGTATCGGGCAGGATGAGCGATGCACCGGTCTGTCCCGGGAAACCATATACGGCAAGGTTGTATTTTGCCCTGACGCCATAGCGGTAAATCCCCGGACTGAGGCTCATGTCGTAATAACTCAGCGAATCGGGATGGTTGTTGTAGTGAATGAAGGTGTTATCCCGGTAAATGTCATAGCCGGTGAGGGCTGTGAGGGCTACGGGATCGTCGGGCTTCTCCCAGGTGAGATGGGCTGTACATTCCAGCGGAGTTACCAGGAGGTTTTTCGGCGGATACAGGAATTTCGCCGTAAAGGTGTCGCAGACGGCGGGTGCGACTCCCCCGAAGTAAATAGCCTGGACGCAAAGCTGGTAGGGATGCCCGAAGATCACCTGCTGCGGCGGGATATGGAACAAGGTGTCGGTAACGAAGGTCGCCTGCGTGTTATTGATGTACACCGAATATCCATAAAAACAGTGTGGGTTGGTGGCGAAATTCTCGCTCCCGTAAATCCTGATGTTGTCTAAAGCCCATTCATTGATATCAGCGGTGTTGACACTGGAAGCATGAAAACGGATCTTGAGATCGTGATTGGCGGCAGGGGTGGTGATATCGAGGTTTTCAGAGGTCCAGGGGATGCTGCCCGACAGGTTGTCGTATGTTTTCAGAACCGACCAGGTGGTGCCGTTCCACAGCTCCACCGCCATGGCATTGATATTGGTGGTTCCGAAGTTATCCAGGTAGATATCATAAGCCAGGTGGATCGTCGGCGCCGAAATGGCGCTGATCGTTCTGCTTGTCAGGTATTGACCGCAGTTGGTACATTGCGGTGTCGCGCTGAAGATTGCCGAAGGAGCCGGGTTTCCGATGGTGCCTGATATCTGCCAGTTGTTCCCGCCGTTTACCGTCCACTGGTTGGTGGCAAAACTGCCGCTTGACCAGTTTTCAAAGAAATAATCGGAAACCACCTTGGGTGCGTACCAGGTTGCCAGCAGGCTCTGGTTGTTTATCGACAGCCCGGTTACAGGGGGTTTTGCCTCCGTTACGGTAAAGACAAGGGTCGTATCGCCGTTTACATGGATGTTGTTCTGGGTTACCGTCAGGCACGAAAACAGGGAATAACTGAGGTCGTAAATGCCTTTCCAGATGCCGGAGCGCTGCCCGTGGCCGAGGCTGTCGAGATGGATCATATAGATCGTATCGGGATAGGTGGCGTTGGTCAGGCGGACATCAGAGTTCTTACCGCATTTATTGCAATCAGAGGTTGACTGGATGGTCACGGTGGCGGTATAATCTTTTCCAAGGACATTGGAGAAGGATGGAGGTGAAAGCCGGGTCCCCGGCGGGTAAACGGCCCTGACGGCCCACCGGTAGGGAGCCGACGGAAGCGTGGGCCAGCTGTTGTCGCTACAGGTGCCGGCATTGCCGGTGTATATGGAAATCCAGGAAGCCGCATTACTCTCCTGTCCCTGCACCAGCCGCCAGGCATGGTACGATGGGGTGAAGGCGGGGTTGTCCAGCAATACCGGGCCACCCGTGCCATTAACAGTGGCACGGATCATGAAGTTGTGCGATGCCGGGAGCCATGGGCCGCTGCCGTTTACAAACCTCGACCAGCTGCGCAGCTGCGAACTTGTGGTATCAATTCCGATCCCGCAGGCATGGGGCGGTGTGCCGCCCTGTTTCATCTCCAGGTAGAATTCGCCGGAGTTCAGCACGATGGGCGAGGCAAAGGTAAAGCTGACCCAGCCGAACGACGTCGGGGTGACCGTCGTGCTGTCAAGAAGGGTACCGGGTGTTCCCCCGGGCCCGTCGGCTTTGCACGCCAACAGGGTAAAACCCTGCAGCGGCTGGGCATTGGCCTGATAATCGGTAGATTTTCCGATATGCAGGGTCCCCCCGTTGATGGTGACCGGCCATCCCAATGGTGTGAACTTCACGGCATCCAGGTTCCCGGCCGTGGCCCAAACTGAAAAATCTTCGGGGGAACCATCGTCATAGATCAGCTGGTAATTGCCCTGCGGCGCACTCCAGACGAGGTTTACGGCCGTCGGATTTGCCGGGATGTTCAATGCTGCCGTAACGGCGCCGGGAGGATTGGCAGCGCAGTACAGGGCTGTATTGAATGTGGTGGTCGTGTTGGGCACGAAGGTGAAGGTTCCCGCCCAGGTGTCGTATCCTGTTTTGCTGATTGTTACCGTTTGCACGCCTGTATTGGAGATACAGGGCATCAGGAAAAAACCGCCGCTGTTGGTCATGGCGGTGTTCGCCCCTCCGAAAAAGAGGCTCACAACCGCCCCTGCAACCGGGGCGCCTGTGCAGCCGTCGGTGATAATGCCTGTGAATACAGGTGCGGGCAGCATCGAAATGTCGGTGGTGTTGACAATCCCGGCTGTAAGGGTCGCCAACAGGGCATTGGGCGTGTAACATCCGGCGTTGCAAAAGAGCGTGACAGCCCCTGCTGCCAGGCCGTACAGGGCATAGAATCCATCCGGCCGGGAGGTGTCGGTGACTGCGCCCGACGATGTAACCGCCCCGGCAACAGGCACCAGTGTATTCACATCCCTGACATAGCCGCTTAGAACTGCGGCAGTAAGCGATGTGGCGCAGGAAACGTGCACCAGGTCGAGCGCGCAGTTGTTGCCGTTGGCCGAGGTAAACAGGAAAGCCACATATACCGCGGGCTTGTTGCTGGCCCCTGCAGGGAGCCACTGGTGTTTCAGTTTCCAGCCGGCAAGGGCGTTGTACCTGTAAAAAGTTCCGGCGGTGGTCCAGGTGGTGCCGTTCAGCGACCATTGTACCTCCACCATATCGTTGGAGGCTGCACTTCCCGGATCTTCATACCAGCCGAAATCGACCAGGACATTGGCATGACCGGTCGTGGTAAGGGCTGTTGTAAATTTCAGGCGCGTGGAGCCGCCTGCGATGTTGAAGGAGTTGTACCTGACAAACCTACTCCCGTCGAAAGCTGCACTGATCGCGGGATTTGCAGAGTTGCTTACAAAGGTGATCCCAGGGATGGTCCCGGTAACCTGTTCGATGACCCAACCCGACGGAGGAGTTGCGCCCGAACCGGTTTCGAAACTTTCAGTAAGCAGGGATGTCGTTTGCTGGGCGGTACAGGGAGATATGACAATAACAACTGATGAAAGGAAGATCATCAGTAACGCTGTACTTTTTATATAGGGGTTCATGGGAAATATGTTGGTCTAACAAAGATAAACCAGAATCGGTAAAAATTTGCTCATCAGGGATAAAAATATGAAAGCTTTTCCAGTACAGCTGACTGGTTAAATTTCAGAGGTTAGGTTAAAATTTAACCACAATGACACAATGGAGGAACAATAAACACAAAGAATCTCATTGTGGCCTTTGTGTAAATCATTGTGAACTTTGTGGTTATATTAAAATCATTGATGTGGGAACAGGATTCTGATGAAAACGGAAAAACGAAAAAATTACCTTGGAACAACCTTTCAAAACCCTGATCAATCGGGATATTGCATCAGGAAATGATCGATTCCCGCCTCGGTGAATTGCCCGCCAACCATGTGAAAGCCGTTTCTTTCGTAAAACGGAACAGCTCTTACCTGCGAATGGAGGTAGATTGGTTTTTCCAGCGGGATCACATCATGCAGGAGCTCTTTGAGGATGATCTCGCCTATGCCGCGGTTGCGGAAGCCGGGGATGACCGCGAACCGTTCCAGCTTGATCCCCTTTTCTGTTTCGCGCCAGCGGGCGGTGGCCAGGGGCTTTTCGCCCAGCAGCAGCAGGTAATGGTGCGACTCCTCCTCATGGTCGTACTCTAGGTTCGGATCAACGCCCTGCTCCTCGACGAAAACTTTTTTACGGATGCCGTTTGCTATTTCCGCCAGCTCATTATCCCGGAAGGAAAATCTTTTTATTTCGAACATAAGAATGAATTTAAAGATACGGTTTCCCAGCCTGCCGGTGTTAAATTCATGATGTCGCGGAACCCGAGATATGTTAAAAAGGCTTTGGTTTCGGCAAAAAGCAGGGATAGCTCATGCGGTTTGTGGGCGTCCGACGCCACCGTGACAGGGATATTCATCGCCAGCAGCTTTTTCAGGATCGCCGGGCCGGGGAAGAGGGTTTCAGATCGTTTTTTATAGAGGCCGCGGGTGTTTACCTCCACGATACATCCCGATTGTTTGACCAGATCGAGCGTTTCATCGACCAGCGTCGTATACCAGGGTTCCTCTTCTGAGAAAAACCGGTCGCGGTTATGCATCTTGATCTTGTCAAGATGGCCGATGATAGCGGGTTTGTGCAGGGTCACCATTTCCTGGATCTGCCTATAATAGGCGGTAACCCCCTTGCGGATATCCCCGCCGAAAACGTCGTTCAGCCCCTGGTCGTAGGTGGCAACCTCGGGGCCGTCGATAAACCATAAATTTTCAGGGTCCGAATTACAGACCAGATGTACCGACCCGATGGTAAAATCGAGGGAAAGCTGCTCCCTGAACTCTGCAATGGGCCTTGTAATTCCGGGGATGAAATCGATTTCGAGCCCCAGAAAGACATTGATTCGATGGTCGGTGGTTGGTTTTCCCGGGTTGCCGCTGGCGTATTGTATTTTCAGCTTCTTTATGGTTTCGGCGTAATTCATCAGCTCCTCCTCCCTGATCGCGAAGCTGTTTGTAAAGGGTACCGGCGAATGGTCGCTGAAGCCGATGGCTGAAAACCCCTGGTGGATGGCCTCCTCCAGATAAAGTTCCGGTTCACCTGCACCGTCGCTGAATTTTGTATGCGTATGTAAGTTGAATAACATCGGTCAGGGTTTATATTGTTGCTGAAACAGCCTGTTTCAGGCAAATGTCAGGCGGTGTAACCAGGTGAACCGGGTCATTCGCCGGGAATGATCTTGTAAACTTTGTCGGCCCGGCGCAGGAACAGGTCAATGGGTATGCTGCACCATTCACCCTTTACCGTTTTTCCCACCGGGTTCAGGTCAACACGGATTTCGGGAAGGGTCAGCTCCAGCACGCCGGTGGTCGGGCCCTGGATATAAACCCTGTCGCCGGGGCTTAAATACCCCGATTCCATTTTGATCTCGGCAACCTTCAGCCTTGTGAAGTAGTTGGTGATCTTGCCCACATATTCCTTGTGTTCCGTTGCAACAGAACCATGCTGCCCGGCCCATTCGCCCAGCTTCCGGCCAAGATAATAGCCATCCCAGAAACCCCGGTTATAGACGGTGTTCAGCCTGTGCGTCAACTGCTCCGCCAGTGCCTGTGAGTAAGTTCCTGCAACGATCGCACCGACCGCTTCGCGGTAGCAGGAAACCACGGTTTTCACATATTCGGGACTGCGGCCCCTTCCTTCGATCTTCAGCACGGAGACGCCAGCCTTCAGGATCTGATCGAGGAAACCAATGGTGCAAAGATCCTTGGGCGACATGATATATTCATTGTCAACCTCCAGTTCAATTCCGGTATCGGGATCGGTGACCTGGTAGGGGCGGCGGCACAGCTGGTAACAGGAGCCCCTGTTTGCCGACGCATTGTAATGGTCGAGGCTCAGGTAGCATTTCCCCGAAACGGCCATACACAGGGCGCCATGGGCAAAGATTTCGATCTGAACCGGTTTGCCCGAGGGTCCGGTAATCTTTTGCCGTTTGATGGCCCGCGTAATGGCGGCAACCTGTTTAAGGCTGAGTTCACGGGCCATCACCATCACATCGGCAACCTTCGACCAGTATTTTACTGCCTCCAGGTTGGTAATATTGGTCTGGGTTGACATATGTACCGGCATCCCGACCGATTGTGCATACTGGATGACGGCATGATCCGACACGATGAGGGCGGTGACCCCGTTTTTTTTGGCCGAATCGACCATCTGCTTCATCAGCTTCACCTCCTGGTCAAAGATGACCGTATTCATGGTGAGATAGCTGTTGATGTTGTGTTTTCGGCAGATCCGCGTGATCTTAACCAGGTCGCGCAGGGTGAAGTTGATGGAGGAACGGGCGCGCATGTTCAGGATGCCGACGCCGAAATATACGGAATCGGCGCCTGCCTGGATGGCGGCTGTCAGCGATTCCCAGGAGCCGACAGGGGCTGTAATTTCAATTTTCTGC
Organism: uncultured Bacteroidales bacterium; assembly: GCA_903928285.1. Lineage (GTDB taxonomy): Bacteria > Bacteroidota > Bacteroidia > Bacteroidales > FEN-979 > CAIVAT01. The sequence continues at coordinate 32 of CAIYQH010000606.1, read as the reverse complement.
AACAGGATATTTTTTACAAAGGTACGAAATGT
>CAIYQH010000605.1 GCA_903928285.1 uncultured Bacteroidales bacterium | reverse complement strand
AAGGAGCAGTTACTATTTTCTTCAGGTGGCCCTAAAGAATTATCCATGCTTTTTTCACTTGATGAGTTAAGAGATGACTTTTCCGACATGCAGGTCCAAACCTTAGAACGGATTGAATTTGAGGTTGAAGAAGGCGAGTTTCATCGCGGGAAAGCATCCATAATTAAAATGGTGGCTCTTAAATAGGACGAGAACAATTACACAAAATATGTTGATCGAACCGTTCCCGGTTACGAATTAAGCGTCGAAATAATGTTCGCGTACCTAACTTCCATGTCCAGATATTAGGGTATTAATCATCACGGACAAAATCTAAAAAAATATATATCTATATATGTTTGTATATCAATATGTTTCTTACATTATAAACATATGTTCATCATATGTAGAATAATTGTGAATAAATTAACATAACGTTTTGTAGATTTGCAGGGTTTTTCCGGAGGTATTCATGATAAAATCATTCAATTTTTTCCCTTTTACAATAGAATTGCCCGTGTAATTTCCAATAGAGTTTTTTATCTGGACAAAAGAACCACTCAAGGAATAAAATATGAGAGCTGTAACATCAATTAAAGATTCACATCGCCTTGTTGGAATAATGCTACTGTTACTGCTTGTAGCGAGTGCATGCAACCGCGATCCCAGGCTTAGTAATGGTATGGTGCCGGTCCCTAAAAACCCGCTAACCGGCCATTTGATCCCCCACCTGGATCACAGTCCCTATTTCAGGGACTCCATCACATCCCCTCAGGCTGTTACCCGGAAATGTCTTAAATGTCACGTGAACAGTGCCAGGGAAGTCATGAAAACAGCACACTGGACCTGGATCAGCGGGGATGTTGTCCGGAAAGGTAAAGTCATTCCGCTTGGCAAGCGCAACCAGGTCAACAACTTCTGCATAAGTGTTGTAGGTAACTGGGGATCCTGTACAATCTGCCATGCCGGTTACGGGTGGGGTGACATGAACTTCGATTTCACAAAGGAGGAGAATGTTGATTGCCTTGTATGTCACGACGGTTCAGGCACATATTCAAAATCAAAACGTGGTTTGCCAGGCAAGACAGTTGACCTTCGTGTTGTTGCCGGAAGTGTGCGCAGGCCCAATCGTGATAACTGCGGGATCTGTCATTTCAGTGGTGGCGGCGGCATGGGTGTGAAGCATGGCGATCTTGATGAATCACTGCTGAATGCCAACCAGGAGCTTGACTATCACATGGGAAAACTCAATTTCCAATGCATCGACTGCCACAAAACAGAACACCATTTCGTTTCCGGTAAATTAAACACTACTTATACTGAAAAAACAAAGGCGGTGCGATTTGGATGTGAAGATTGTCATACTCTGAAACCGCATAAAGACTATCGTCTGAACGAACATACCGCCCGAATAGCCTGTCAGACCTGCCATATTCCGGAGTTTGCCCGGAAACTTCCGACAAAAATGACCTGGGATTGGTCAAAAGCAGGCGATTCAACCCGAAAGGATAATCCGCATGAATATCTTAAGATTAAGGGCGAATTCCATTATGAGGAAGATGTAGTGCCGACGTACGCCTGGTACAACGGGAGAATGGATCGTTACATCGTCGGAGACAAGCTCGACAAGGAAGCCGAGCACAATATAAACCGCCCCCTGGGATCCCGCGATGATGCGAATGCAAAGATCTGGCCGTTCAAGGTGCACCATGCCAAACAACCATATGATCCCGTCAATAATATTATCATCCCTCCGATAACCAGCGGAAAAGGTGGTTACTGGACTAAGTTCGACTGGAGCCTTGCAGTGAAGGAAGGTGCGGAAATAAACGGTTTACCCTATAGCGGAACGTACGGTTTTACCCCGACCGTTATGTACTGGCCCATTACACACATGGTCACTACAGTTAAAAACGCTTTGTCCTGCCAGGAGTGTCATTCTCCCGGAGGCCGGCTGAATTGGAAAGAACTTGGTTACGCTCATGATCCTGTCCAGGGGCCTGTTAAATCAACTCTTAAATAGAGAAGTACTATGAAAAAACAACCAAAACCTGTCACTAACCCATACCTGGCAGGTACCATTCTCGGAGTGGTTCTTTTTGCCGCCTTTGCTCTTACGCACAGCGGATTGGGAGCGTCGGGAGCCATCAGTCGCATCCAGGTTTCGCTCACAAAATTGATCTGGCAATCGCATGTTGATAAAGTCGGCACATTTGCGCTCATGGGGGCCGGCGACACCAATCCCTTGGATCACGCAAGTGTGTTTCTGCTTTTGGGCACATTTGCCGGTGGTATGATTTCAGCATTATTTAACCGTCGGTTGAGATTTGAAATTCTCAAGGGCCCACGAATCTCAAAGACCCAACGGCTTTTCTTTGCCCTTATCGGTGGTGTAATAATGGGGTATGGCGCCCGTTTTGCGCGAGGTTGTACCTCCGGACAGGCATTATCCGGCGGAGCTGTTCTCTCACTTGGGAGTTGGGCATTTATGTTCTGCGTTTTTATCGGAGGTTATGCCACTGCTTATTTTGTCCGGCGCCTTTGGGCTGATTAATTTATAAAAAAGGAGAATAGTAATATGTTACCACTCGATATTAGTTCAGAACTAGGGAAAGCCGGAGGTTATCTGGTGTTCTTCCTGATCGGTAGCGGTTTTGGTGTTGCACTGGAACTGGCCGGATTTGGCGATTCACGACGCCTTGCCGCACAATTCTACTTCAAAGATATGACGGTGCTGAAAACTATGTTTACCGGCATCATCGTTGCCTGCATTTTGATTTTTCTCTCTTCAGCCGTAGGATTCCTTGATTTTACCCAGCTTGCAGTAAACCAGACTTTCCTTTGGCCCGGCATTATCGGAGGGCTCATTATGGGTGTTGGATTTATCGTCGGGGGATACTGCCCCGGCACCTCAGTAGTGGCGACTGCTAGTCTTAAACTGGATGGCTTGTTATTTCTTACAGGTGCAGTGCTTGGTGCTGGTCTTTTTGGCGAATCTCTTCCGAAATTCGAAGATTTCTGGTATTCTTCGTTCACCGACCGGTATCTTGTTTCCGACTGGCTGGGCTGGTCAATCGGTGCTACTGTTTTCGCTGTCATCCTGTTTGCATTGATTATATTTTATGGAGCGGAAAAAGTCGAAGAGTATTTACGTATCAGGGGCACCGGAAAAGCCATGTCATGGAAAATCACAAGACGATCCTATCTGTTTGGTGCAGGAACTTTGGTTGTTTTAGCCGGCCTTGTCTGGATCATTGGTCAACCCGATCCGGTTCGTAAATGGAAATATATGGAGAGCCGTTATGCAGTTCAGCTGACTACAAAGGCTGTCTTCATTCATCCCCTGGAATATGTAAAAACGAATAACGAAGCAACGATCAAGCTTGTTACCCTCGATCTGCGCCCGGGTAAGGATTTTGAGGCTTTTCATCTCAGTGGTTCACAAAATGTCACGCTTGATGACCTTCTTAAAACCAGTGTTGTAGCTCCGCTTGCACAACTTCCGCCCCAGGGAGTTGTAGTTCTCATCGCTGAAAACGATTCGGTTTCCATCAAAGCATGGAAATACCTGAAGGTGCAGGGTGTTGTTAACCTTTACATATTGGAAAACGGTTTACAGAACTGGAAAAGTCTTTTTGCGGATAAAACAGTTGCAGGAAAGACCTTCAATCTGGCCTCTCCTCCTTCAGAGGTGCTTAAACTATTTCCTAAAGACTCTTTTATCCAGAAGATAAAGATTGGTTCCAAAAAACGGGCTGGCGGGCTGTGCAGCTAAAACTTTTAAAGCTTATGAAATTGCCATAATAACAACGTTTATGCAAATTATGTATGATAATTTATGGCTATTCCATGTGACCCAAAAAAATAAATATTAACACATGAAACTACAATCCCTAATATTGAAAATAGTTTCCTGTCTGCTGACCTTTGGTCTGGCAGCAACAGGCGTAATGGCGCAGAATACTTCGCTTTTTTCCCCATCAAATCCGGATTGCCTGACATGCCATGAAAAAAGTATTTCTGCCCATGATTACAACGCTTCCGTCCACAAATCCCTCAAGTGTTCTGCCTGCCACGTTATAGATGTCGAAAAGCAGGCAATCAGTTCCGCAAAAGGAAAAAAATCGTGTATTGTTGCTTTCAAACCAATGGATTGCAGCAGTTGTCACAGTGCAATTGTGAAAGAACACAAGGTAAGCATTCACAACTCAGAACGTCTCCCCATTGCCTGTTCAAAATGCCATGCGGACATTCATGCAATTACCTCCCTTAAAAATAACAAGGTGGCAGCTGCCAGGTTATGTGGTCAGTGTCACGCGAAAGAATCCGCTTATTTCAAATCCATTCACTTCCAGGCACTGGCTGGTGGAAACAATGACGCACCTGCTTGTACGGATTGCCACGGTCTTCATGCGATCAGCAAAATTCATGATGCTGCACAAGGCCGGACAATCCACACCCAGGCTTGTTTGAAGTGTCATGCTGATGCGGAAAGGATGGCGCGTAACCATGTGACCACCATTGCGCCTGAAACATATTTTGCCAGTTACCATGGCAAGAACGTGCGACTTGGGTATCCTGAAAAGGTTGCTGGCTGTGCAGACTGCCATGGTGCACATAACATCCTTCCGGCGAAGGATACTAATTCAACTGTCAATCAAGCTCATTTGCCCGGTACTTGTGGGCAGTGCCATATTAATGCAAGCAAGGGATTTGCAAAGTTCATACCACATGCTGAACCCACCAACAGGAGTAAATACCCTGCACTTTTCTGGGTTACGATATTCATGAATGCCTTACTGGCCGGAACCTTCCTTTTTTTCTGGGTACACTCATTGCTTTGGGCATTCAGGGGCACCGTGGAAAAGAAACAACTCCGTAATGCGGAATTATTTGCACCAGCAGGGCATCATGCCAACAACAATGGTAAAATCAAGCAGAAAGTCTACCGTCGTTTCAATTTGGTTCATATCGTCCTGCATCTTTTTGTCGTTACCAGTTTCCTTGGGTTGGCGTTGACGGGTCTGCCGTTGAAGTTTAATTATACTCCCTGGGGAAAGACCCTGATGGACTTTATGGGGGGGATTGGTACTGCAGGAATAATCCACAGGATTTGTGCCATCATTACATTCGGCTATTTCTTTGTTGCCCTGGTCATGAGTACCCGCTTCCTTTTCTCCAAAAAGCATTCGAATGAATCTTTTTTCAAGCGACTTTTCGGGCCTGATTCACTTTTTCCGAACATGAGAGATCTCCGGGATATCAGGTCGATGTTTCGCTGGTTCTTTTTCCGTGGCCCGAAGCCAACATTTGACAGGTGGACTTACTGGGAGAAATTTGACTTCCTGGCTGTTTTCTGGGGGGTTGCTATTATCGGGTCCAGCGGTTTACTGCTATGGTTCCCTGAATTCTTTGGCAATTTCCTTCCAGGGTGGGTTTTTAACATCGCAACGATCATCCATTCCGACGAAGCACTTTTGGCTGTAGGATTTATTTTCACCATTCACTTCTTCAACACGCACTTCCGTGCTGAGAAGTTCCCGATGGACTTTGTAATTTTCAATGGACAGGTTACGGAAGAAGAAATGGTGGAAGAGCGTAGTGAGCAATGGGAACGTTATCAGAAACTTGGTATTTCTGAAGAATTCGAAGTCAAGAAACCAAACTTAATTGTATGGGAAATTACGCTGCGGTTGTTTGGATTGCTGGCACTGCTTACAGGGACTATTCTTGCATTATTGATACTCTATACGATCTTCCAGAGAGGCTATTAAACCTGGGGCAAGGGAATTACATGTGCTGCTTAAGGATATCGATCAATTGACTTTTACTTGCAACACCGGATTGCCTCCAAACCAACTTGCCATTCTTAAATAAAATGACAGTCGGAACACCCTGGATATGATACTTGCCTGCCAACCCTGGGTTTTGGTCGACATCTATTTTAATTATTCTGACACGCTCCCCGAATTCGGATGCAATGTCTGATAAAATAGGTGACTGGACTTTACAAGGGCTGCACCACAAAGCATGAAAATCAACAATAACGGGGCGGGTATCGTTGATTATTGAATCAAAGTTGCCTTTCATTGTTTTAAATTTTATAGGTTAAACTGCCATTCGGACAGGCTGCCACACATTCCAGGCATTTCGAGCAGGTGTAGCTCATCCCTGGTTTTTCCATAGCAGGTTTGTAGAGACTGAATTTTGCTGGTTCCATGGCTACGATATAGCATTTCTTATCGCAAATCCCGCAATTCATACAACTATCAGCGTTAAGCCTGATTTTAAAGAAGGAAAACCGGTTTAACCAACCTGAAATCCAGGCTATGGGACATCCTACTTTATGATACTGGTACATCTGGCGGATCTTGCCGTCGGGACTCATACTCATCATGAGTTCCATGATGAGCCCCATCGGGCATACCCATCGGCAAAAAACTTTCCCGAACACCACACCAAGCAACGTTCCCGCCAGGAGCACGAACCAAAGTGAAATGTGAAAGTAGGAAATAGCAATATAAAGTCCAATGCCCAGCACGGCCAGGATCATAACCCTTTTATCAACAAGCGGTTTAAGAATTTTTTGCATTATTTCGGAATGGTCCAATGACAGATTTAACAATATCAAAGGATTCATTGCTTGCGGCACGGATTGCTTCCACAACAGTGTCAGGAAAGCCAGCTGCCATTTCTGTCATGCTCAACAAAGCAACATAAGTTTTACCATCTTCCTTTTCATATACTGAAATACGGCAAGGCATCATAACAGAAACAATCCTTTCATCATTTTTTTCAAGCATCCGTCCAGAATATTCCGGTTTGCAGATCTCAATTACCTCAACGGGTAATACCTTTTTACCTGATTTGGCAAGCGATTGCTGAAGATTGTGAATTGCCGGATTCTGCCATCCTTTTTGATTTGCCGCTTCGATAAGCTTTTCAACTGTAACAGGGACATTGAAAGGGCTTACTTTCTCGATGATTAACTGGTTTGAGTTCATGGCGATATTGTTTGGTCAGGTTAATTCAGTTCTTTTGCAATTGCAATTGCAGCGATGGTTCCATCCGCTACAGCAGTGGTAATCTGCCTGTATTTTT
>CAIYQH010000604.1 GCA_903928285.1 uncultured Bacteroidales bacterium | reverse complement strand
ATTGAAAAAAGATGTACTTTTATCCCGTTTTTTAGATGAACCTGACACACCGTTGCTGAACTTACCTTTTGCAGGAAAACTGCTAACCCCGGGGATAAATCGTTTCTTTATCCTGTTCCTTCTTGTTTTTCAGGGAGGATTATTGCTACATGCACAGCAATCAACGCTTATAACGCATTATATGTTCACTAACATGGCTATGAATCCGGCTTTTGCAGGAAACAGCGGAGGTATTTCGGTTACAGGTCTCGTCCGTCAGCAATGGATAGGGTGGAAGGATGCTGATGGCACCAAATCGGCGCCACAAACCTATATGTTTACAGCTGATTCGCCTTTCAAATTTTTACATGGAGGAGCAGGGTTGGCCATATCGCAGGACCAGATCGGTGTTTTTAAAAATACGGTGCTGAAACTGGCTTATGCCTACAAGTTGGAATTGGGGTCGGGAGATTTGTCGATCGGGTTGCAGGGAAACCTGCAGAATATCAGTTACGATGTGTCCAAATTCAAGGGGATTGACTCTGATGATCCATTGCTGAGCGGCCTGCAGGGGAAAACCAGTGCAATGATGTTTGACCTGGGCACCGGGGTATATTATAAAGTTCCTGAAAAATATTACCTGGGCTTTTCTGCTGACAATCTGTTACAGACCCGCTCGAAAAAGCTGGCCTATCAGCTTCGCCGCACCTTTTATCTTACAGGAGGTTACCAGTGGGTAATTCCCGGTCACCCGGAGTTCGAATTGCTTCCCTCTGCCCTTGTTATGTATGATGGAGCAGCCTTCCAGTTAAACGCCAGTGCGCTGGTATCGTACAACAATAAATTCTATGGAGGTCTCGGATACCGGTTGCAGGATGCTGTTTCGATTCTTGCCGGGGTTCTGGTTAAAAGCCTGCGTATCGGGGTCGCTTATGACATCAGTACATCGGCAATGCACAAATATAACAGCGGGGGGTTGGAAGTTATGGTCAATTACTGCTTTAAGATAGACGTAGATAAATTCCGTAAAAGTTACAGGAATACACGTTTCTTATAAAAGAAAAAGTGTAATTTTGCCGTTTTGCTCTAAAAAACAGCCTTTAAAATAATAAAGTTCAATACATAGCGTTATTTTCATCCATCAATCTGCCAACAAATGAAAAAACTGATCATTTATTCCGCGCTACTCATCTTCTTGGGAAGTTGCGGTAACTCAGGAAGTGGTGAGCTTACGGGTATCAAGGGCCGCAAGCGCTACTATTCACCGGATCCGTTTGGTATGGTTTACGTTCCTATGGGGTCCTATACGATGGGGGTCAGCGATGAAGATATGCCCTATGCCCAGTTAAATAATCCAAAAACTGTTACGGTACAGGCATTCTATATGGATCAGACCGAAATTACGAACAACGAATACCGTCAGTTCGTTTTCTGGGTCCGCGATTCCATCGCACGCCGTCTGCTGGGTGAAACCAAACCTGATCTATATTTTATCTCGGAAAACAAAAAAACCGGCGAACAGTTTGATCCGCCATGCCTTAACTGGGAATCAAAACTTGACTACAACTCACAGCAGCAGGATGTCAGAGATGCCTTGGCTCAATTATATCTTCCTGAAAATGAGAGATATTTCAGAAGAAAAGAGATTGATACCCGTAAACTCTATTTTGAATATTATTTTGTTGACCTGAAAGCTGCCTCCCGCAAAGATTACAGCGCACAGACAGATCCAAAGGAGGCCAGCCTGGCCAACCGTCCCCAGGGTCTGAAAGACCGTTCGGTATATGTACGCAAGGAGGTTATCAATGTTTATCCCGATACATTGTGCTGGATCCATGATTTCGCCTATTCCTTCAATGATCCCAGTACTGAAAAATATTTCTGGCATCCTGCCTATGACAATTACCCGGTAGTGGGCGTAAACTGGCGTCAGGCAAATGCATTTTGCATCTGGCGTACCCAGCTTAAGAACAGTTTCCTTTATGGTAAAAAGGGAGAGACCTTTATCAGCGATTTCCGTCTTCCGACCGAAGGTGAATGGGAATGGGCTGCACGCGGTGGATACGATGCCAACCCCTATCCCTGGGGCGGTCCTTACACCCGTAACGATAAAGGATGTTTCCTTGCCAACTTCAAGCCCTTGCGTGGCGATTACATCGCCGACGGAGGCGCAACCACGGTGATTGTGGCCCATTACCCGGCCAATGATTACGGACTTTATGATATGGCCGGCAATGTGGCCGAATGGACCGTTACCGCCTTTCATCCCGCATCCTATAACTTTTCCTGGGACCTGAACCCCGATTACAAATACAATGCAAAAGATGCCGATCCACCCGCCCTCAAACGCAAAGTTACCCGCGGAGGATCTTGGAAGGATGTCGCTTACTTTATCAGGGTTTCCACCCGTGCATATGAGTACCAGGACACCGCTAAATGCTATGTTGGCTTCCGTTGCGTTCAGAGTTACCTTGGCCGTCAGCGTGACGACAATCCCTCAAGGGCATCTAAAGTTTACAGATAAAACTAATCCAATCTACTTTATTAACAATTAATTCAATCATGTTATGGCGTTACTAGATTTTGTAAAAACAAAGCAGTATAAGAATTTCATGGCCAAACTTTATGGCTGGGGAGCCGCCGTTGTAATCGTTGGTGCATTATTTAAAATCAACCATTATACAGGTGCAGATATCATGCTGATCATAGGCTTGGGTACGGAATCAATGATCTTCTTCTTCTCAGCATTTGAGCCACCCCATGTTGAACCCGACTGGAGCCTGGTTTACCCGCAGTTGGCCGGGATATACCATGAAGATGAACTCGATGCAAGCAAGGCTTTTACAACAAAAGATACCGTTTCGCAGGAACTTGATAAAATGCTTGAAAAGGCAAAAATCGGACCGGAACTGATCGCCAGTTTAGGGTCAGGGATGACCAAGTTGTCGGAAACAACCTCCAAATTATCGAATGTGGCCGATGCCTCCCTTGCCAACGATAAATATGTCAGCACGATGAAAACTGCCACAGAATCGGCAACCATTCTCAACGAGTCCTATCGCAAAACAGCCACCTCGCTGGAACAGAATGCCGCTGCCTCACAGGAACAGATGACCCACATCAAGGCCACCTCCAAAAATGCAGCCACCCTTTCGACCATGTTTGCTGAAGTCGGTGAATCTTTAAAGGAAGATGTACAGGCGAACAAGGCCTTTTCAGCCAGTTTGACCAATGTGACAGCCTCGGCCAATAAATTTGTTGAGAAATATAATGAATCGGCCACCCTGTTGTCAAAAACCACCGAGTCACTGAATGCAACTGCAACCGGCGGAGCCAACTATAACAAGGAATTACAGCGTATTTCCAGTAACCTTTCCGCCCTGAATGCCATGTATGAATTACATCT
>CAIYQH010000603.1 GCA_903928285.1 uncultured Bacteroidales bacterium | reverse complement strand
TATATTTGTATAAATTTTAAGGATGAAGAAGATTACGGCAAAAGAGGAGGAGATCATGAACTTTTTCTGGGAAAAGGGCGAGTTGTTTGTCAGGCAGATCCTCGACTTCTACTCCGATCCGAAACCGCATTACAATACAATATCCACCATGGTCAGAACCCTGGAGGAAAAGGGGCTGCTGGGTTTCCGGGTCTATGGGAATACCTACCAGTATTACCCGCTGATTTCCAAAGAGGAATACAACAATAAAAACCTGAGGAACATGGTCAGGAACTATTTCGGGAACTCCTTTAAACGGGTTGTTTCAGCCCTGATCGAAGAGGAGGATCTTACCATTGACGAACTCAGGGAGCTGATCACTGAAATTGAGTTGAAACGTAAAACCATGAAGTGATGGGAACATGGATGCTTTTTTCACTGAAATCGTCGGTCTGCCTGGCGGCAGGATACCTGCTCTATTACCTGTTGTTGCGCTGTGAGACCTTTCACCGCATTAAACGGGCCATACTGCTCGGGATCATCGTTATGGCGCTCGTGGTGCCACTGATCAGGATCCAGGTGGCTTATAAGGGTATCGCGCTGCCGGTTCAGAAACTGGAATCTGTTTTTACCCCGGCGATGCCGGTAGTCACGGCATTACCGGAATCAGCGCCGATACCGGTAATACCACCGCAAAAACATTCTCCGGGCTCATTGGTAATGCTGTATCTTGCCGGCGCCGCGATACAACTCATTCTCATCCTCTATTCCATAACCCGGATCATGGTGATCCTTGGAAAATCAAGAAAAGAGATCCTCCGGGGAACCCGCATTGCCCTTTATCCCGGCGAAGTGATTCCCTTTTGCTTCGGCAGATGGATCATCCTCTCTGAAAAGGATTACAGGAGCCATGGCAACGAGATCATCCTCCATGAACAGACCCATCTCAGGGCTGGTCACGGACTCGATCTGCTTCTCTCCGAGTGTTACCTCGCGTTTACCTGGTTTAACCCGTTTTCGTGGCTTATCCGGTTTGAACTGAAACAGAACCACGAATTCGAGGCCGACCGGAATGTTATTAAACAGGGGGTCGGTGTGTCGGACTACCAGTTACTACTGGTGCGTTCCGTTGCCGGTGAGACCCGTTTTAACCTGGCCAACCAATTCAACCAACATAACCTTAAAACCCGTTTAGCCATGATGAACAAGCAAAATTCCAGACCGGGAGCCCTGCTGAAGGCCCTGTTGTTTATCCCGCTCATCGCCCTGATGGTGCAGGTGTTTGCCCAGAAACAAATGACGCCTCCCCAGTCGGCAGCAAAGGATCAACCCGCTGCGAAATATCTCGAACTCAAACCGGATCAGTTGGCCTTGCTGGGCTTTGAATGCCAGCCTTCGGGATTGTATTATAAAAACATCCGTCACGGCCGCAGCGACAAAGGAACAACCTGCCTTTATTTTACAGCAGGAACCTACAGCGCAAGCATCATCCTCCACCCGGGTGAACAGATCACCGTCCATTCACAGCCTGAAAAGATCCTGAAGAAACAAGCGCTTACCACCCATGATTTTTACCCCGTCGTTGTGGCAGGTTATAATGGCAGCAGGACGCTCGACATGACCGGGGCTGAAAAGGACCCTGCCATGAAACTGCTGCCGGTACAGGTCAACATGGCAGCTTTAAACCTGGGGAAAAGAGCGGATACCCTGGTCTTTTGGTTTAAACCAACACCAGACTTAACCAAGGTCCTCACATCCATTGCAAAGGTCGATGACTATCTGCAATCCTGTCCTGCCGATGCTGCTGTATCAAGGCATAACATGAAAAAATAGGGATAATTCGCTACCCGAAACCTACCCGATCCAGATGGTTTTGATGTTGACAAACTCCCGGATACCGTGGCTGCCCAATTCCCGTCCGTAACCGGATTTTTTGATGCCGCCAAAGGGGAGACGCGGATCTGATCTGGTCATGCCGTTCACAAACATGGCGCCGGTTTCAACGCGCCTGGCAATGGCTTCTCCCCGTTGAAGGTCGCTGGTCCAGACACAGCCTCCCAGTCCGAATGCCGAATCGTTGGCAACGGCAACGGCCTCCTCTGCATTTTTAACAGTTATAATGGAAACCACAGGTCCAAAGGTCTCCTCATCGTAAACAGCCATCCCTTTTCTGACATCGGCCAAGATCGTGGGTTCGAAGTAACAGCCCTTCAGGTCGGGCCGATGACCGCCGGCAACCAGCCGTGCCCCTGCATCAACCGACCTGTTAACCTGGCTTTCGATCTCATCCACCAGGTCGGGCCTTGCCAGCGGGCCAACCTGGGTATCTTGATCCATCGGATCTCCCATCCGGAGAGACTCAAACGCTGTTTTTAGCGCTCTTTCGAACGGCAGGGCCACTTGTTCCGCTACAATGAAGCGCTTGGCGGCGATACAACTTTGTCCCTGGTTGATCATCCGGGCCGTTACGGCGGTTTTTACCGCAAGGTCAAGGTCGGCATCTTCAAGCACGATAAAGGGGTCGGCGCCTCCCAGTTCCAGTACAGTCTTTTTAAGGTGCCTGCCTGCGAGAGAGGCTACATGGCTGCCCGCAGCCTCACTACCCGTCAGGGTAACTGCCGCCACATGCGGATGTGCGACGACGGCCTCCACGCCGGACGAAGGGATCAGGAGCGTTCTGAACAGGTCGAGCGGGAATCCTGCCTCCCGGAAGATCGCTTCAATTGCCAGGGCACAACCAGGCACATTGGAGGCATGTTTCAGCACCGCTGCATTGCCCGCCATCAATGCAGGGGCAGCAAACCGGATCACCTGCCAGAAGGGGAAGTTCCAGGGCATGACTGCCAGGATCACACCCAGGGGCTGAAATGCCACGAAACTTCGGGAGGCATCGCTGACGATCTCTTCATCACGCAGGAATTCTTCGGCCTTTTCGGCATAAAATTCGCAGACCCAGGCACATTTTTCAATTTCCGCCTCCGATTCAAGGAGCCGTTTTCCCATTTCTGCCGTCATCAGCCGGGCAAACTCTGCTTTTCGTTCGCGCAGGATACGCGCCGCGTTCTTCATCATGACCGCACGCTCGCTGAAGGAGGTGGATTTCCAATCCTGCCAGTCAAGGTCAACTTGGTGGATGATGGACTGAACCTCCTGGGATGAATGCTCTTGGTATTCCTGAATTATCTCCCCTGTGGCGGGATTGATCGACTTCATGGGCAGTTGAATATCTGGATAAAGAATGAACCTGGTTCTTATTCGATGATGAGCTTCTGAATGGCCAGCACGGTCCAGTCAGGATCGGATAGCTTCACGATATACATACCCGGGTTTAGTTTCCCGGCGTCGAAAAGGTAGTCATTTCCATCCAGGCGGGCAGAAAATACCTTCCTGCCGGTAAGATCATACAGGGCAACCGACTTTTCAGAACCGGGCAGAAAACCGCTCAGCGTAACCCTTATGCTACTTCTGGCGGGGTTTGGGAATACCGTTATCCCGCCGGTTTGGGCCTGTCCGATGCCGGTTCCGTAACGGCCCGACTGCACCAGGCAAAGGTTATGATTGCCCGCGGGAGTTTCGATAACAAGGTTTGCCACACGGTTTCCGGCCCCGTTGTGACTCTGCCCGGCAGTGAACTCCACCAGGGCACCGCCGGTCCCGGAGGTAGCGGAAGCATTGGCCCACGAAGGCCAGCCAACGTTGCTGATGGACCAGGGCTGGTTTGTCGTTATGAACAGATCTTCGGTGTAAGAACCCCACTCCCAACCGAGGACCAGCGTATCGGGATGGGATTCGAAATAGGGGGCCGGATTAGGTGATTGCATCACGGAGTAATATTTAACAGTTGAATTGTTGCCGATGGTGATCTGGACAACCGTGACGACCAGGCCCAGGGTTGTGTTTGTATCTGAAGTTGTCACGAGAACATTTGCATTCCCGGAACCGTTCAGCTGGCTGAACTGGAATTTTGTATCTCCCGGCGGAATGTGCAGGGACCACGAGCTGTTTGACACAATGTGCATGGTGGCAGTATCTCCGGGCAGATATCCCAGGGTCAACGAGGCAGGACTTACTGTAAACGATGGGATCATCGTATTGCAATCAATGTATATTGGGGTTCCCCATTCCTCACTGCCTTTCTTGAAATATACCAGGTCTTCATAATCATAATAAACCTCCCAGTTATAGAGGGTCCATTGCTTCCAGTGGTTGCGCCCGACTCCCCGGGTAAATTCCTCTTCATAAATATGACTGCTGTAAGCGGGGTTTTCCATCCAGCAACACGCGTAATAGTTGTATTTTTCACCGGTGGCCGGGTGTTCCAGTCCGATGCCCTGCAGCGTTGTGTAGAACTGCGTCCCCGACGTGTTGAATATACAGGGGACCGTACCAGATGAATTGCCGGCCGGTTGGTTTGTATAGGGATAGGATTCCTGCATATTGCCAATGGAATAGGAGGTCACATATCCCTGGGAGAAGCTGAAACCGGTCGTAGCCTTGCAGTAATCGAATGTATAGGTGACGGTGCCCCCGCCGACGGCTACCTGCTTTGCGGTCACCGTTTTGATGGTATAATAATCATCGGTATAATGCTGCGAAGTCAGCTGGTAATTGTCGTGTTTTTTGATATGGAATACGTCCCCGATATTATAATCGTAGACATCGTGCCAGGTGAGTCCCTGGAAGCCGATGGCCGGCTGGGAGCGGCCTTCCAGCGTATAAAGATCAGTGGATTCAGGCATCCTGTAAAGATCGTAAAACTGGACCAGTCCGAACCGGCGGCTCAACCGGATGGTTTTGCCGTTAAAATAGTGCGCGATGTTCGCGCCCCCGGCATCCTTCGCCTGGAAGGTGAAGGTCTTGACCGTGTCGGTCACGCCGAGAAACGTTTCCGGCTGGATGGAGGTGCAGGTGGCCATCAGCCGCCCGTTTTGGGGCAGGTTGATGAACTTCCACGTTCCGTTCACGACAGCTCCTGTGTTCAGTAGGATGGTGTCTCCGGCGGCTGTGTAAAACCTGAACCACCCATTGCTGAGCTTTTCGATGTTGCGGCCCAGGATGCCGCCGGTGGTGTCGAGGAGGGTTCCCGGGGGAGTCATCGGGCGGATGGTGTTTATTGCCAGGAACAGGGTGTCGCCGTTGCCGGTTGCAGTAGCGGATTCGTAACCGACGCCCGAGAGAAGCCCGGGCTGAACGGTCAATCCGGAATAGTATGCCGTTCCGGAGTTGATAAGGTTACAATAATCCTGGGCCTGTATTTCCGGGCAGGCGGCCAGGAGGACGATGAATAGGAAAATATAAGGTTTCATTGCTGAAGGATTGGTGGCCATAAGCAAATCTGTCATCTGCACCATAAAGATAGTGACTATTTCACCAAAATGGTAAATCCGGGGATGAAAAAAAACAGGTTTTATCCCAGTTTTTCCAGCAGGTAGCCGGCAGTATAGGAATCTTTGACCTTCGCGAGACCTTCGGGAGTGCCTTCAAAGACGAGGTTCCCGCCTTCATCGCCTCCCTCGGGGCCGAGTTCGATGACCCAGTCGGCGCTCTTGATCACCTCCAGGTTGTGCTCGACCACCAGGATGGTGTGACCATTGGCAATAAGCGATTCAAAGGCGATCAGCAACTTGTGGATGTCGTGCACATGTAACCCGGTGGTTGGCTCGTCAAAGATAAAGAGGGTGGGCTTGTCGCTGGTACCTTTGGAGAGGAAAAATGCCAACTTGATACGTTGCGCCTCGCCACCCGACAGGGTACTGGAGGACTGACCCAGGCGGAGGTAGCCGAGTCCCACGTCCTGCAAAGGTTTCAGCTTTGCCAGGATATGTTTTTCATGTGCGCCGGGCTTGGTGGCTTTCTGGAAGAACTCCATCGCCTCGTCAACGGTCAGGTTCAGGATGTCGACAATCGATTTTTCATGATACTTCACATCCAGCACCTCTTCCTTGAACCGGTTTCCTTTGCAACTCTCGCAGGGCAGAAAGAGGTCGGCCATGAACTGCATCTCGATTTTCACCACCCCCTCGCCTTCACATTCGTCGCAGCGCCCTCCTTCTATATTGAATGAAAAATAGCCGGGTTTGTATCCGCGAACCCTTGCCAGTTGCTGGTCGGCATACAGGTCGCGGATCTCGTCAAAGGCTTTGATATAGGTCGCGGGATTGGAACGCGAAGAACGGCCGATGGGATTCTGGTCAACCATCTCGACCGACCCTATTTTGCTGTAATCTCCCTCCAGTCTGTCGAATTTCCCCGATTTCTCCCCGTACCCGCCCAGGACTTTCTTCAGCGCCGGGTAGAGGATACGCTTTATCAGCGAGGTCTTTCCCGAGCCGCTAACGCCTGTGATGGCCGTAAAGATATGCAGCGGAATTTTTACATTCACATCCTTCAGGTTGTTTTCCCGGGCGCCCCTGATTTCGATAAATTCAAGCCACTTCCGGCGGATTTCGGGAATTTCGATGCTTCGGATATGATTCAGATACTGACCGGTGAGACTTTTCGTGTCGGCATTCAGCTTGCGGAAATCACCCTGGAAGTTGATCTCTCCGCCGTGATGACCCGCCATCGGGCCGATGTCGATGATCTCGTCGGCAGCACGGATGATCTCCTCATCGTGTTCAACCACGATGACCGTATTGCCAAGATCGCGCAACCGCAGCAATACCTTGATTAACCGCTGGGTATCGCGCGAATGCAGGCCGATACTGGGCTCATCGAGGATATACATGGATCCGACCAGGTTGCTGCCCAGCGCGGTGGCAAGGTTGATACGTTGTGATTCGCCTCCCGAAAGGGTTGCCGACAAGCGGTTCAGGGTCAGGTAGCCAAGCCCAACATCATTCAATACCTCGAGCCTGTTGTTGATCTCCAAGACAAGCCGCCGTGCCACGGTGGTTTCATAATCGTTCAGCGATAGGGTCCTGAAAAAGAAGGTGAGCTCCGTCAGCGGCATTAATACCAGTTCACTCACCGAGCAGCCATTGACCTTCACATAGGAGGCATCTTTGCGCAACCGCGTGCCCTTGCATTCGGGGCAGCCGGTTTTCCCGCGGTAGCGCGACATCATGACCCTGTATTGCACCTTGTAATTCTGGCTTTCGACAAATTCGAAAAATTCGTTCAGCCCTTTGAAATAGTCATTCCCGGTCCACAACAGTTCACGCTGGGCAGGGGTGAGTTCGTAAATGGGTTTATGCACGGGGAAATCGAACTGGTAAGCGTGAAGGATGAGCTCGTTTTTCCATTCGCTCATCTTCTCGCCCTTCCAGCAGGCAATTGCCTCTTCATACACCGACAGTCGTTTGTTCGGGATTACCAGGTCCTCGTCGATGCCGATTACGCTGCCAAACCCTTCGCAGGCCTTGCAGGCACCAAACGGGTTGTTGAAGCTGAACAGGTTTTCGGTCGGCTCTTCAAAGATCATCCCGTCGGCTTCAAAGCGGTTTGAATAGAGGGTGCGTTTTTTTTCGTCGAAACCGGTTTCCACCATACAGCTTCCATGGCCTTCGAAAAAGGCCGTCTGCACTGAATCAGCGATGCGGCTGGTGAGGTCTTCATCATCATGGGTGATGGAAAACCTGTCGATCAGGACGAAAAGCTCTTTGAATTTCTTTTTTTTGACAGACCCGATCTCATCGAGCCGGAATATCTCGCCATCAACCATGACCCGCGTGTAGCCCTGCTGCATCAGCACGGTGCATTTTGCGGCAAGGTCGCCGTTTTTAGAGGTGAGATCAAGGGGCGCAAAGACATTGACCCGGGTATCGGCCGGCAGGCCCAGGAGTTGATCCACCACAGAGGTGACCGTATCGCGCCGCACGAGTGCGCCGGAAACAGGCGAGTAAGTCTTTCCGATCCTGGCAAACAGCAACTTCAGGTATTCATAAATTTCGGTGGATGTCCCTACGGTTGAACGCGGGTTGGAGGTGTTGACCTTTTGTTCGATCGCCACTGCCGGGGAGATACCCTGGATCGAATCAACATCGGGCTTGCTCATCCTCCCCAGGAATTGACGGGCATAAGAGCTTAGGCTCTCCACATACCGCCTTTGCCCTTCGGCATACAGAGTATCAAAGGCAAGGGATGATTTTCCCGAGCCCGACAAACCGGTGATCACCACGAACCTGTTTCGGGGAATGGCAACGCTGATATTCTTAAGATTGTTGACCCGTGCGCCTTTGATGATGATATTGTCCTTTGGGTCGAGAGTGTCTGAGTTCATTAACTGGGGGGTTCCTTCCTTTAATTTGGC
>CAIYQH010000602.1 GCA_903928285.1 uncultured Bacteroidales bacterium | reverse complement strand
TGAAGCCACTTCCATTCCCAACCATATCATTTGCAAAAGCACGCATGATAGCTGTGGTATAATGGATCGGGTCAGCCAGCGCAAAGATGGGTTTACGCATCAATTGCTGAAAATAGGTTGAATTTCCTCCCACCCGCGGACTGTCAAGTAATGTTTGGATATTGACGAAAATAAAAAAGGAGGACATTAATAATCCCAGAAAGGTGAGGCCGCCCAGTTGGAGAATGAGCCTGATACACACTTTAAAATTCAAGGTGTCATCCACCGCAAACCTGAACAGGATGTAAGTGATCAGGAACAAACCATAAAGATAGACATCGAAAGTTTGATAGGTGGCAATCAGTGCAATGGCAATGGGAAATAAGTACCAGGAGCCTTTCTGTACCAGTTTTTCGAACGACCACAATAACAAGGCCAGATACATAGCTTCCGTCGAAAAATTATACCAGCTGCCACCAACAATCATTAATCCTGAAAAAGCGTAAAGCAGTGCGCCGATAATGTTGGCTGTTCTGCCTATCCGTAACATTCTCAGGAAATTGAAAAAGAAAAGGCCTCCGAGAAAGATTTTGATTATTTCGGTTAATATGATACTGTAGGCAATATGCCCGATCCCCATCAGATAGATAATGGGAAACAGCGGCTCCGTAAGTGTTACCGGTAGAATATTCTGACCCATCCCCTGGGCAAAAGACCATTTTGGAAAACCATCTGTTTTCAAATAATTGATGATATTGATATAATTCGGGTAGTTGGTATTTACCGTATCACTGCCGATGTCCTTGAACAGATAAAAGCGACTTCCTAGAATAAAATCAAAAAAGACAATCAGGAGCATGACTGACAATAGGGATAAAAAAAGAAGTAATGTCTGTTTTTCAGATAACAGGCTAATCCAATCCCTAGTTGCCTTTTGGGTTTTTTGGGGAGTGATTTTTTTTTGAACAGGTTTTTGTTTAACAGCCATAGACGCTTTTATAATGATTCGGACTAATTCTTGATTACTTTTCGGATGGTAAATATAAGCAGAAATATTTCATACTTGTCAGTATGATGGAAAACATAAAGACCTGTGTATTGCCACCTGTACTAATATGGCAAAGTTGTCACCGACATTCTTTAGTATAGATAGTATTTGCCTCTCTGTTCCCCAGCTTTGCTGCCATCTGCAAATCGCCGCAAGCCAAATCTTTTTTCCCGTTATTGAGAAAATAGACGGCCCTGTTGAAATAACCCTTTGGGTTGGCCGGTTCCATGCTGATCGCATGGGTCATGTCGCGCAGGGCATCTTCTCCTTTGCCGGCCGATGCCTCAACCATGGCACGGTTGATCAGCGCATCGTAGTAATCAGGTTTGTATTCCAAAGCTTTGGTTAGGCTCTCGATTGATTCTGCATATTTTCCCGACTGACCGTAAGCAATACCCAAATTGTACCACGAAATATGGTCCGAACTGTTTCGCGCTATTGCGGTTTTAAAATCGGCAATGGCTTTGTCGTACAGGCCCGATTGCAGGTACAGGTATCCCCTGTTGCAATAGGGTGTCGAAAGGGATGGATTTAACCTGATCACCCTGTCATAGTCAAGAATAGCCGAATCGGTTTTCCCTAAAGCGCTCCATGAGTAAGCCCTGAAAAGAAATGATGAGGAATAATCTGGATTCAGGGCAATGGCCCTGCTGAAATCATCCACTGCCTGCCGTGGCCTGCCACTTTTGAACATTAACCCGCCCCGGTTATACCAGGCTTCGAAATAACCCTGATTCAGGGCGATGGCTTTTGTATAACTGGCCTCCGACAACGGATACTGATTTGAATTGAAGTAATAAAGACCCAGGTTGTTATATGCGATGTCGGTATCGGGAAACTTCTCAACCACATCTTTCCACAGTGTTTCTGAAGTTTCCCACACAGGTACCCGGTTAGCTGCCATTGATGCATTGAGAATGAAAAATCCAGGGAACAGGAGGTTGAGAACTTTAATAGAAAAGAGACTCCTTTTACCCAACAAGTTATTGGCAAGCCAGGCAACCGGGATGATTAACCCGATGTAGGCCAGGTAGGCATATCGGTCGGCAATAAGGGCATGACCAACCTGTACAAACTGCAGTGTGAGGATGATGGAAAACAGGTAGAACAGCATCCCTGCGGCAATGACCCTGGTATATTTCAGCGACCAGAGGATCCCGCCGAATATCAAAGCATTAAGAACGGGAGTCAGGTAAAAGATCACCGGAAGGGGTTGGCCTGATGGGGGAAAAGGGTAAAATGCGGAAAGTCTGAAAGGAGTGAAAAATTTTATGATGTACATAAACAGGCCATAGGAACCAAAAAGCAGTTTCCTGGCGGTTGTAAAATCTTCCATATTCATCAGGACCATCTCCGTCTGGCTGTGGATGGTCTGCAATCCGATCCAGAAGGAGATGATGAAAAAGGGCACCTTTTCGGCCAGCATGAAAAGGGTCAGCCTTCTGTACCGGTAAAAGTCAATAACCAGTAAAACCAGCGGGAATACCACTGCCGTGGGTTTGGAAAGTGCCGAGAACAGGAACAATAGGAAACTGAGGAACAAGGCTGCCCTGCTTTTCCGGTCAAGGTATTGGAGATAGGAGATCAACCCTCCCAGAAAGAACACCGTGTAAAGAACATCTTTCCGTTCTGAAATCCAGGCCACCGATTCAACATGCATGGGATGAACGGCAAACAGCGCGGCTGTGAAAAGGGCCATGAAACTGTTTTTCCCGGAGAGAATCATGATGAGCCGGAAGACCAGCAGAATATTCAGCAGGTGAATCAGCAGGTTCACCAGGTAATAGGAGAATGGCGACAGCCCCGATAACTTGTAGTTGAGCGCCAGGGAAAGAATGGTGAGCGGATGGTAATTGTTGGCAACCGGGTGAGAAAAGATATACGAAAGGTTCGTTGCGGAAAGCGAGGTGATATAGGGGTTGTTGGTAATATAAACCCCATCGTCCCAATTGGTGAATTGGTTGTGCAGGGCCGGGAAATAGATGATAAAGGTCAGGATCACCACGCCGGCCAGCAGGAGAAGAGGAAGATGCCTTTTGTAAAAAGGCTCCACCTTCAGTTTCTGATGTTTGACTTTTGAAGGAACAACTGCCTTTTTTTCTGCCATTTTTTTGTTT